>CALAJO010000114.1 GCA_937922745.1 uncultured cyanobacterium | reverse complement strand
GGTACGTGCGGGGAATTAGCTGACCGGGTGCTAGGATCGCGTTCAAATCTGACACCAAAATTGAGAAGTTCCCGGCACACCTGGGCCGGGAACTTCAGTCTGCTTATCAGGGGAATTTCTAAGAAGCGCGTGCGGGGCGGTGCTGTATTTTAGGACGCGTCTCCTCGCTATACCCTTCCAGCACGGAGTTGAGTTCGCCACCCGCTAAAAAAGCCAGGGAGGTGAGGAACAGCCAGAGCATCATGACGATGATGGCCCCGATGGCGCCGTACATTTCGTTGTATTTTCCAAAGTTTTCCACGTAAAGGCTGAATAGAACCGATACGACCAGCCAGATGGTTACAAACAGAACGGAACCGGCGAAGGCGCTTTTCCACGCCATTTTTTTGCCGGGGAAGCCGGGGACAACCCGGTACACAAAGGCGCTAAAACCGATTATCAGGGCAATCACAATCGCCCAACGCAGCACATTGAGCAGGATGCCCACGGCAGGGCCTAAATTGAGCCAGTTGCTGATGTTATCGAACAGGACATTGCCGAAAATAAGCAGGTTGGAGGCCAGGAACATGGCCAGGCCCAGCGAGCCGACAATGAGCAGGGCCAGGAACTTTTGCTGGATAAACGACAGCTTCTTGCTTTCATCATGCGGATCCACATCGTACGCGCGGCGCAAGGCCTTGATAATGACAACCGCCCCATTAGACGCCGCCCAGAATGCCCCTAACAAGCTGACGATGGCCAACCCGCCGGAGCTTCCTGAAACGACCGTATTGATCAGCCCTCTTAAGATGCCCTGCCCCTCCGCCGGGATGACCTGGGCCGCGTAGAACATAATCTGATCGATAATGTCCTGCTGATGCCCGAACAGCCCGAACAGCGTGAGGATGAAAATCAGCATCGGGGCGGAGGCCAGCACCAGATGATAGGCCATTTCCGCGGCCAGGCCCTGGCAATCGTCATCATTCACTTCCTTGATGACCGCTTTCCCGATCTCTATCGCTCTGCTCATACATTCCCTCGCTTTAAGATAAGACGGTTCTGTTGAGCATTTTAAACGATGCCTTGGTTTACGCCATTCGACAGCTAGCCAGATATTTGCGGGACGACACGGGGAGGGACATTGCGCTTTCCCTTGTCAGGCAATAGGCGAAACCGTCATAGGCTGTTACAGTAATCAGCGTCTTTGTATTAGCAGCAGCAAACGGGAGAGAGCGCTATGGCAGAAAACAATGCAGTGGTTTATAAAGGCCCGTGCAACGTGGTGATCGAGGATATCGGCTTCCCCAAGATGGAGGCGATGGGCCGGCTGATAACGCACGGCGTCATTCTCAAAATCCTGGCGACCAATATTTGCGGCAGCGATTTGCACATGTATCGTGGTAGAACGGATATTCCACCCAACTCCACGCTGGGGCACGAGATTACCGGGATTGTGATTGAGAAGGGCCCGGATGTCGAGTTTATCGATATTGGCGATGTTGTGTCCGTGCCGTTTAACGTGGCTTGCGGGCGCTGCTTTAACTGCAAGGAGCAGAAAACCCAGGTTTGCGTCAACGTGAACCCCAAGAAGCCCGGTGGCGCTTACGGCTATGCCGAAATGGGGCCATGGCAGGGGGGGCAGGCGGAATATGTGATGGTGCCCTATGCGGACTTTAACCTGCTGAAGTTTCCCGACCCGGACCAGGCGATGGAAAAAATCCAGGACCTGGCGCTGCTGAGCGATGTCTTTCCCACCGGATTCCACGGTGCGGTGACGGCTGGCGTGGGCGTTGGCGCCACCGTGTATATTGCCGGGGCCGGGCCTGTTGGGATTGCCGCGGCGGTTTCGTCCTATCTGCTTGGGGCGGCCTGCGTCATCGTGGGGGATTACAACCAGGATCGCCTGAACCTGGTGAAGGTCGGGACGGGTTGCGAAACGGTGAACATTGCCAACTACGAATGTATCGCCGACGCGATTGAGGAAATCCTGGGCAAGGGTGTGCGCCAGGTGGATTGCGGCATCGACGCGATTGGGTACGAGGCCCATGGGCACGGCCATAACTTTCGCGATGACGACTCGACCGACGCGCTGGATACCCTGGTGGACGTGACCCGCCATGCCGGTGACCTGGGGATTGTCGGGGTGTATATGCCCATCGATCCCCAAGGGCGCGGGAAGAACGCCAAGATGGGCCGGCCGGCCTTTGAATGGGGGCGTGCCTGGGACAAGGGTTTGAACTTTCATAACGGGCAGGTGCCGGTTGGGCGCTATAACCGCCAGTTGATGAACGCCATCCTGTTTGACAGGGTGCAGATAGCCAAGGCGATGCACACCACGGTGATAAGCCTTTCCGAAGCGCCCTATGCCTATAACGTTTTCGAGCAAGGCATGGCCCGCAAGTTCATCCTGGATCCGCATAACATGCTCCAGCATGCCACGGATTATATCTCCGAACGGACTGCGGTGGCCGTGTAAGCTAACCCCATTTAAATTCCAAACGCAGCTGCCGGACATTTGGTTGTTCCGGCAGCGCTATTTTTTGCCCAAAGTTGGAAACCGAAACCCCCACCAGCCGAACCTTTCTTTTTCCGGCTTCGGTTTTCAGCAGCAGGGCTTTCAGCGTGTCCATCAGGTCGTCGTAATCATCCACCACATCCCAGCCGGTTTTGCTGCGCGTAATCTGCCGAAAGTTATCGTACTTTACCTTCAGCGTTACGGTTCTGCCGTAGGTGTTGTGCCGCTGCATCCAGTCGTGGACTTCACGGGCCAGCGGCGCCAGCTCCCGAACCAGGTCTTCCATGGCCAGCAGATCCGTATCAAACGTGTTTTCCGCCCCAATGGACTTTCGGATCCATTCGTTTTCGACCTCCCGATCGTCCTGGCCGCGGACAATACGATAGTAAAAGAGCCCCAGTTTCCCGAACATCTGGAACAGCTCTTCCTCGCTGAATTTTTTGAGATCACCGCCCGTATGGATCCCCAGGCTCATCATTTTGGCTGCCGTGACCTTGCCAATGCCGTAGAATTTTTCGATGGGCAGGCGCTCCAGGAAGGATTCGGCCTTCTCCGGCAGGATGAGGTACAGGCCGTTGGGCTTGTCCATATCGGACGCGACCTTGGCGAGAAACTTGTTGTAAGACACCCCGGCCGAGGCGGTCAGGCCGGTTTCCTCGAAAATCCGCGCCTTGATCTCCCTTGCAATGAGTGTGGCGGAAGAGAGGCCCTTCTTGTTCTCCGTCACGTCCAGGTAGGCTTCGTCCAGAGAAAGCGGCTCGATCAGGTTGGTGTATTCCGCAAAAATGGCCCGGATTTGTTGTGAGACGTGGGTGTAAACCTCAAACCTGGGCGGCACGAAGATCACGTCCGGGCAGCGCTGCGCCGCCTGAAACGAGGCCATCGCCGAGCGGATGCCGAACTGCCGCGCCTCGTAGCTGGCCGCGGCAACCACGCCCCGCCTGTCCGGCGGCGCGCCCACCACAATAGGCTTGCCACGGTAGGCCGGGTTATCCCGCTGCTCCACCGACGCATAAAAGGCATCCATATCAATATGAATGATTTTCTTCATCTGCTGTGGCCGTTTCTCATTCGTGTCCATGATACTCGAATTTAATTTCGATGGCTATCCTCCATACAATACAGATCCAGAAGGGTGTCAAAAAAACCCTTTCTGCAAAGAGGAGGCTTTACAATCGTGCCTAGAGCATTGCAGTTAATTACAAAATATGTAATTATGAAATTATGTGTTTTTTGAATTAAAAACCGATGGACTTGAGATGATGGCTAAAGTGGATAAGACCGTTAAGAAGGGGCAGAAAAAAGACAGGGCCAAGATGGGTGATGTTTTATCACACAACACCGTAATGGAGACCCCCCATGGCGAAAATCTCAAAAATGGTGCGTAACGGCCAAGTAACCGTCCCCAAAAAAATAAGGGATAGTCTCCATCTAAAAGAAGGAGATATGTTCGAGGTTGAGCAAACGGCGGAAGGCATCCTCTTCAGGCCGGTTCAAACCCAGTACAGAAAAGTAACCATGCCTGAGTTGATTAAGGCCATGGATAAGGATATTGCATCGGGCAAGTACGAGGTTGTAGATGTTGAAAGCATAGAGGGGCTCATCGATGACTTATAACCTTGTGTTGACAGATACCTTCAAAGGGTATGTCAGCGCAATGAAACGGCAACGAGGAGAAACGTTTGCCAAGCAGTTGAAGAAAGCCCTTCGCTTACTTGCCGAAAACCTCCAGCACCCAGGATTGCAAGTACATGGCTTAAAAAGATGGCCAGGCTACAAGGAAGCTTATTTGAACAAGAAAGACAGGTTAATATTTACTGTACGGGAGAACGAAATCATTCTTTTATGGTGCGGCGATCACGAAGACCTGGACAGGGATGCTTTTGCCCCAACCTTGATTGAAGCAGAGAGACGGTTTAGGCAGACTTAATAGAGCATTACGGCAGTAAAGCAGACATTATTAAACGCCACCTTCATACTTCGTAACCGGGCGGAACAATTTGGGATATCCGGCATCAATACATAGAGACGTCCTAAGAGTAGAAGGATTTTGATGCATGAAGAAATTTTTGACCGCCGGGCTGATCGCTGGCTTGCTGGTAGGGTCTCAAGTGGTGCGCGCCTTTACGGAAGACCCCGCAACCGACCGAATCCGCGAAGCCTTTGCCCGCGAGTCCATTATCCTCACCGGGCAGCAGATTAACCTCATTCGCCGTAACGTAGAGCTTGCCGTAAAGGATATCTGCCAGTTCCAGGCGACCGGCAACAGCCGGGTTAATTTTGCGGCCGTGGAAATCGCCAGCGACCTGAAACTAAACCCGCAAACCGATGGTTCCGTGGTTAACCGCGTGATGAATGCGCTTAACCACGTTAGCCGAAACCAGGGGCGCTGCATGCCGGAAGTAATGCTGGGCTGGGAAGATTACTTTAACAAAACCATCTCACTTAACAGCAACTCGGATTTCCTCTCCCTGTTGGCCGAAAAGGCGTTCCACCCGGTTAAAATCTCCTGGGAGGACATTGGACGCTATGAGAACAGCGTCTGGGGCGATCGCATCAGCGATGTCGGCATCTGGGTGCGCAAGGACGAGGATGATCCGCAATCCGCCCAGCTTGCCCTCTCCGTCAGGCGGGACAGCAACTTTCGCGATAAAGTGCTGGTGGTGCCTGCGGACCAGATTAAAGTGCATACCAAGCAAGGCGATCGCACGGTGGAAACCAACCTGCCGGAACGTTTAAAGCAACTGGGGCTGGCCTCGCCGGAGCGCGACCGCAACGTGATTGTTTCCAACCAGTTTGCCATTGTGCCGGTGCCGGCTAAGGGAATGACCTCCGCAAGCGACCGGAACCATCCGCCGCGCTCGGCCTTTAACTTCAGTATTTATCCTTACGGCTCCACTAACTTCGTGATTACCGATGTCATCGAGGGCAGTTCCAACGCGATTGTGGGCCCTGGGCAGCACCAGATGCTGTATGCCAACGTTAATGGGCAAAAAGCGCCCTTTACCGCCAGCCGTGCGGAAGACCGCCAGGACCTGATGAAGCTGGAAGCCGACCTGAAGGCCAAGGGCATGGATGTGGATGTGCAGCGTTATTACCTCATCCAGATTCCGTTGAAACGGGACGCCAATATCGAGCTTTCCAACATGGGCACGCCGCCCATGCAGCACTTTAACACGATGCAGGATTTTGCCGTGGGTGGCGCGCAGACAGGGGCGCCTGCTCCCACGGCGGCCATGGAGGACGCCATGTACAAGCAATCCGCGGCGCCTGCAAAAAGAGGCCCCGGCCTTACCAAGGTTGCCATTGGCCATGGCGAGGTGGAAGGGCGCTATAGCGAAGGCGGCGGTTACCGTGGCCAGCGCGCCGATGAGCCGATTCGGGTGACGGTTGTGTACTTCGTAACCCCAATTGGCGAAGTTTCCGAAGCGGATATGAAGACCTTCACCAAAACCTTCGAATCCTGGGACAAACAAGCCCTGTGGAGCGGCTCCTTCGTCGTAAAGGAATAAAAAGATATTTGTCAAAAATGTTTGCTGGTTGGGGCGGGGCCGTTCCCTCCCCGCCC
>CALAJO010000113.1 GCA_937922745.1 uncultured cyanobacterium | reverse complement strand
GTCGAACGGACGTTTGCCTGGATGGGAAAATTTAGAAAATTGGAAATCCGCTATGAACGATATGCCAAGTTCTATGAAGCCTTTTGGCAACTCGCTTCTGCCGTTCTGATTCTGAAGAGAATTACCGGATGAGTTCTACTTGTATTAAAGACAGTTCTGTATCAATAAAATTGCTCAACCTGAAAAATTGCCTTCAATTTGGAAGATTTTTCCTGAAAAGAGTTCATTTCATTTCCCAGCTTCCGGCAAAGCAAAGCGGAGAGGGGGTTTACAAGCGCTTTTCCACATGCTAATATAATAATTATATAAAATTTAAATCAAGAGAGGGGTTCATCATGAGTAAGAAAAAGCGGAAGTCCAATAAACTGAACGCGCAAAAAAGCAAAGGCCCGATAACACAAACCGGTAAAGAGGAAAGCTCCCATAACGCGGAGAAACATGGGGTCTATTGCCAGCGGCTGATGCGCAGCGAAAAGCCGGAAGACTTTGCCCGGTACCGGGATGCCTTGATGGAGGAACTGGGGCCGGAAGGCGAATTGGAAATCGCTTTTGCCAATGCCTTTATTATGGATTGCTGGCGGCTGGAGCGCATCATCCGATACGAGAACAACGTGCTGGCCCCCATGCAGGATACGGCCGCGTGGGCCGATGAAATGCGCAAGATGACGGCTTTAAAGGACCGCATCCAGCGCAGCCGGGATCGCAACCTGGCAAACCTCAAGGAGCTGATCTGCAACCGGTTGGACGCCGAGGCCGAGCCCGTCGTGATGACGCAATCGCAATACCTGATGGAGAATATCCTGCAAAAGCTGAAAGCCGGAAAATCCGTCCCCATGAGTGACGTAATCGCCTATTGCCGCGCCGGCATACCACGGGAGTTTAAACCGGGAGGCGCTCCACTGTCAAAACCCGATGTTCCGCCCCCCTCCGGGCAAAGCCCTTAGCGCTTACGCTTGTCAACCTTTAAGAATTGAGCTAAGGCGCAATCATTCAGGCAATTACATGCAGGTTCTGGGACAACTTGGAGTCTAAAATACGATAGGTATTACGAGTCTCTCGCCTGATCATGACCGGCCCCAACACCCGAAAGCCATAAGCACATTCCTGTTTTCGCAACCCTTTGGGTACCAGCACCACGTCCACCTGGCCATCCGGCCGGGTGCCTCTCAACATGGTCGAGTCCGGAAATCGCCGCATTAACGGCTCAATGTCTTTGGCATCTGCCGTTCTTAAGCCCGGCAATATACCCCTGACCGCCTGAAAACGAAGGCTCATGCGTCTATTTACTCCTATATACCTAAAATAGAATTTTAAATTACTACAAAAGTAACTCGTCAGACAAGCGTTTGTAACACGCCTTTTCGCCGCATTTGGGTTCGTTTCTTCAAACACGCAGCAAAAACGCGCCAGGTGTCCAGCGCGTTCTCACGGGTGCAAATCTTGGGGAATCGGCTAGGGGCTGTCCGGCTTAATATCCAGCACCCGCTGCGAGGGTGGGTTGGACTTACCGGCGGCATCCTTCTCCCGCTGGAAAACCCAGGTCTGGAAGATCTGGAAGAGGCTGTTGGTATCCATATACAGCAACACCCCCGCCGGTATGGGAAAGATAAACAGGAAGATGGAGAACATAATGGGCAGGAACTTCATCATCTGCTGCTGTTGCTCGTTCCCGGTGTTGCCGGCCTGCGCCGTCATCATCCGCTGGGAGATGATCATGGTCACGGCGAAGATGATGACCAGCACCAGCACATCGATGTTCATGGCCGTCTTGCCGGCGGTCGTTTCCAGCGTGGTGGTCACCGTGGAGCGCTCGTCGCGGGGCGTAAACCGAATCCGCTCCATCTCCTTGGTGGCGTTGTTGATAACCGACAGGTCAATCCGATCGACCTGGCCCTCATACCCTTCCAGGCCCAGCCGCTCAAACGTGGCGCTCAGCTTCAGCGGGATACCGGGGCGGGCTTCCTTCGGTACAACCTTCAGGGCCTTTCCGGCATCCGGGATCTTCACGTCCTCAAGCGTCTTGCCGTTCTTCAGCACCACGGTCATGCGCTCCCCGGCAACAATGGCGTCGCTGCCACCCCCTAGCCCGAAGAAGAAACCGCCACCCCCTTCGGAAACGCTCATCTCGCCATCGTTGGATCGCCCGGCATGCGTGATAATCCCCGTATGCTTAAGGTGAACCATGTTGAGCCACGTCGGATCCTCACCCGTCATAAACTGCGGGTTGGAGATGGCCCAGTACAAGCCCAGGAACAGGGGCAACTGCACCAGCATCGGCAGGCAGCCCCCCAGCGGATTGAACTTGTGGTCCTTGTAGAGCTTCATCATCTCGGCCTGCATCTTCTGCGGGTCGGTCTTGTAACGCTCCTGGATGCTCTTCATCTTGGGCTGAAGCTCCTGCATGGCCTTCATCGCCTTCATCTGGGAGCGGGAAACCGGCCACAGCACCGCCCTAACCAGCACGGTCAAGGCAATAATGGCCCACCCATAATCACCCAGAACCGCCTTGAGCGACTCCAGAAGGAAAATAATACTTTGCGTTATCAAATCGAACACGTGTATCCGTTGCTCCTTGTTAACTTGTTAAACCGTGATGCGCACCGGGCGAAGAGTGATATCTTGAGTCCTTTTCGGGAACGTAGTCCACGCCGCCGGAATGAAACGGGTGGCAGCGAAGGATGCGGCAGGCTCCCATCCACACACCTTGTAGTATGCCATAGCGCTGGATGGCCGTGGCGGCATAATGCGAACAGGAGGGGTAATAGCGGCAACAGGGCGGAAACAGTGCCGAGATGGATTGGTATAAGCGTATCAAGCCAAGAACGATGGGTTTCATGGTGTTGGGCTCTCCGTCCCCTGTTCCGGTTTGCTTTTGGCCAGGCAGTCTGTCAAGGCCTGTCTCAACTCCTGGTAAGAGGCCTCGGTGATGGTGCGCCGGGCAAGCAGGACAATCGCAATATAGGGTTTAATCCGCTCGGCGAACGGGTATATTACTTCCAGCCGAACAATCTCCCGCAGGCGACGACGGACTTTGTTACGGCCAACGGCACGGTTACACACCTTCTTGCTAATCACAAACCCGAAACGGGTCGGAGTATCCGATTGGTAGAGGCGGGGTAACCCCAGCAAGGTAAAGTAACGCGTATGACCAATCACCTTACCGGAGGTACAAGCCTTCTTAAAGAGTACCGAACGCTTAAGCCGAAATCGCCTGGGAATCATTAAATGGCGATTTTATGACGACCTTTGGCCCGACGTCTGTTGAGGGTCTTGCGTCCGCCAGGGGTGGCCATCCGGGCACGAAAGCCGCTGACACGTCTGCGCTTGTATTTTGTTCCTTCCAGGGTGCGTTTCATGGTTTTCTTCGCTCCTTATTACGATTGTTGTATATTACGCCCAAGTTACCATGTAAAAGTATTGATACGATGTCTTTTCTCAAGGTGTGGGTATGATACACTAACCAAGCAGGTTGTTAAAAGTCCTGAATGAAATCTCGGTTACGTTTCTACAAAGAATAGACCAAGAAGACTCATTCTTCAATCATTTGTGAGAAACCCATCCCCTCAAACATTTACACGGGGCTTGTGAAAAGGACAGTTTTTCCGGCGGTGAACGGATGGAAGGATTTTCCTTTTGACCACGGGGCAAAAACCACTCTAACCAAACGGCGCAAACGCGCAACGGCCGGAGAGCGATAACCGTGCCGGGCCTGTTCACGGAAAAATCGGACGATAGAGAAGGAGTGTTTCACTCATGCAGGTAATGACGAACCAGGAGACGCTGACCACGTGGGATGCCGTCCTTGAGGTTCTCAAAAACCAACTTTCCGCACCCAGTTTCGAAACCTGGATCGCACCGCTCAAGTTGCTGACCGCCCAGCCGGACCAGGTAACGCTGGAAGCCACCAGCGCCTTTAACCGCGACTGGATTATGAAACACTACCGCCAGCAGATTATCCAGGCTTTTGCCGGGGTAATGGACGTACCGAACCTGCCCTCGTTGGAAATTGAAGTGGGCGAGGACAAGCCGGAACCGGAGCAGGAGTCTGCTGCCCCAGCCAATTCCGGGATGGATGCGTCCTCGTTCAAACGGCCATGGACGCCCCGCGCGACCCAGAGCCAGTTGAACCCCAAGTACACGTTCGATCAGTTCGTCGTGGGCAACCATAGCAAGTTTTGCCATGCGGCGGCGCTTGCCGTTGCGGAATCCCCGGCACAGAGCTACAACCCGCTCTTACTGTACGGCGGCGTGGGGTTGGGTAAAACCCACCTGATGCAGGCCATCGGCCACTTCGTGCAGCAACACCACCCGCACCTCAAGGTCAAATACGTGACGACCGAGCAGTTTACGAACGACCTGATCACGGCACTCGGCAGCCACGACATGAAGAACTTCCGCGACAAGTACCGACGCATTGACGTGCTGATGATTGACGACGTGCAGTTCCTGGAAGGAAAGGAGCGCACGCAGGAGGAGATATTCCACACCTTTAACACGCTTCACCAGGCGGGCAAGCAGATTATCCTGTCCAGCGACCGGCCGCCGAACCGCCTTTCCCGGCTGGAAGACCGCCTGAAAAGCCGCTTCTCTTGGGGGCTGATTGCCGATATGCTGC
Source organism: uncultured cyanobacterium (assembly GCA_937922745.1). Taxonomy (GTDB): domain Bacteria; phylum Cyanobacteriota; class Vampirovibrionia; order Vampirovibrionales; family JAGQHJ01; genus CALAJO01. The sequence continues at coordinate 4,335 of CALAJO010000113.1, read as the reverse complement.
CGCCGGACTTCGAGACGCGGGTAGCCATCCTCCGCCGCAAAGCGGAAGCCCAGCAGATTAGCCTGCCGGAAGACGTGGTGCAGTACGTCGCCGAGAGCTTCCCGACCAACATCCGCGAGTTGGAAGGCGCCCTGAACAAGGTGGTGGCTTACCGGATGCTTACCGGCTGCGACATCGACCTGGGCCAGGCGCAAACATTGCTTGGCAAACGCTTTGACCCCAGCCGCCTCTCCAACGAGGATATTATCGACAGTGTGGCCCGTTACTACCACCTCCAGCGCGCCGACCTGCAAAGTCCGCTTCGGACGAAACATATTGCCCATGCCCGGCAAGTCGCCATCTACGTGGTTCGGGAATTGACCGAAGCCAGCTTTCCGCAGATTGGCCAACTGTTTGGCAACCGCCGACACACCACCATGCTGTACGCCTACGAGAAGATGAAGGAACAACTTGCCGTCGAGCCCCCCCTGCGACAGCAAGTGCAGGAAATTATGGACCAGATCAAATCGGCGAGCAGCAATTCCTAGTTTTCAGACCTTAAAACATTGCCCTTACAATTTCTTAAGAATTTAAAGGTTTAAAACCCTTTTGATATGGGTATTACACCCATATCATCCTCTCATTGTTCTTTGATAACTGAAAAATCAGGCTGGATCGCATGGCTGATCCGCAACAGGCAATTTTGTTGCTTTACGGTTTTTCTTAAGTTAGCCAGCAAGTGAGGAAACCCATGAAAGTCCAGTATCATCCAACAACCCTTTACAAGCCGCCCGCTAAACAACTACCTGCTTTCGGGCTCAGCCTTCGCGTCAATCCGCTTTCCGATGATAAGCTCCAACAGATTTCCACTTGGCTTTCCGTTTGGTGGCAAACCCAACTGATAAAGGCTGGTACAGTCTTGCCCTATGAACATAAAGAAAAAATTAATCAGGCTTTCTCGCATGCGGTAAGAACCTCCTACAATAAGGGTGATATGGCCCTGGACTATACTGTAAAAAAGGGTGAACCGGATAATGCTCTCCAGCAAGTAATCAGGGAAGCCAGCCTTCCGCCGGAACTTGAGATAGTTTGGCCGCAGGATGCCAAACAAAACAATGCTTCAGTTCGAGACGGCCTTTCTCTGGGCCCGGAATGGCCAGTATGGTAATGGCCAGCGAATGGATTTTCGCCACGTTGACTCGCCTCAGCAACGACAGCTAAAGCATACAGGCCAAACCGTTATCCCACCTGAGAAAAAACCAGGTTCCAATCCGTATTAAGCACCAGATGAAGCTTGATGATGCTCAATAAAAAACCCGCCTCTTGCGAAGCGGGTTTTGCAAAATCTGACCAATTACGAACAGCGCTGAACCTTGATCCATTCGTCGGGGTTAACGGGAATGCCACCGGCATATAAGCCCCAGTGCAGGTGAGGGCCGGTCGCAAAGCCGGTGGAGCCGACATAACCAATCGTCTCGCCCTTTTGGACTTTTTGCCCCTGCTTGACGGCCAATTTAGACATATGGATGTAAATCGAGTTCAGCCCCTGGCCGTGATCCAGGCCGACCGTGCCACCATGCAGCCGGAACTGCGGCGCGGCAATCTTGACGACCCCGTCGGCAATTGCGCGAATCGGGCGGCCTTGCGGGGAACGGAGATCCACGCCCTTGTGGTAATCCTTGGTGTACACACCGTTATGGTAGCGCTTTACCCCAAACGGCGAGTTCTGGCAATCAATCGTCGGGCTCACCATCGGCATATCCCAATGCCGAACCGGGGTTACGTTAACCTTCAGCGCCTGGATCGCCTCCATTTCGCCCGGAAGCGGTTGCAAGCCCTTGGTGCCCTTACTTACGGTAATGTTCTGCCGTTTAAACTGCGCATCCAACACCTGGAAATACTCGGTCGCTAAAACTTTCCCATCCGCTGTCTTCACTTCCAATTTCTGCACGCCCGGCTGGGCATCCACGGAAACACCGAGCAACGCTTCGTAAAGCCCATTATCCTGTTTAAAGAACTTCCCCTTGGAGCCGTTTATGACGGCATGCGCATTCTCCGGCAGGTCTTGCGGCGCGTCCAGCTTCACAATCAGTGGGGTTCCCTGTTTCACCTTCGTCCCCGGCGAGAGCGTAATGGTGTAATCGGCTTTCTCAACGGCTTGCTGCGCCATCGGCTCCCCCTTCTCCGAAAAAGCCATCGCCAGCATCATCCCCGCCAGGCAAAACACCGATAAAAACACGAAACTCAACGTGCGCTTCACATAAACCTCCACTCTGCAATCCAATGCATCTGTTACTTCCCTTTCCACATTATAAAAATACGATGCGATTTTAAGGAAGATGTTCCCGACTTTCTTTTTACAGGCGTTTCTCTTTGCAGGATGCGCATCCTACGGAAATCGCAACGATCAAGGAAAATCAGGTGGCTGAGCAATAGGGGCCGTCCTCGGAAATGCTAGGCTGGGTGGTAGAAACCATTGAATGGGGCAGCACCGATTAAATGACAGAAGATACTCAACAACGCTGGCGAAGCCTGAACCGTATGAACCAGTGGCTGGACAGGCCGCTTGCTGTCGTTTGTCTGGTTAATCCTCGTCGCCATCGATCTGGTGCATGGCTTGACCCCATTATGGCAGCATATCAGCCTGGGGATTTGGATTGTCTTCATTGTGGATTTCCTGGTGGAGCTGCTCATCGCGCCGAATCGTTGGGCGTACCTCAAGCAGAACTGGCTCACCGCGCTGTCCATCCTGCTACCCGCATTCCGTATTCTACGGGTGTTCAGGGCCTTCCGAATCCTTCAGGCCGCCAAGGCCACGCGCTCCCTCAGCTTGCTCCGCCTGCTCACTTCCATCCGCCGCGGGATGGGGGCAACGGCAAAGACCCTTCAACGGCGCGGGTTTGGGTATGTCGTGGGGTTAACGGCGATTATCACCTTCTCCGGGGCCGCGGGCATGGCGCTGTTCGAAAGCCCGGCAGCTTTGCGGGAGGCAGGAATTACGGATGCCAAAGGCCTGCAAAGCTACGGTGACGCCCTTTGGTGGACAGCGATGATGATGACCACAATGGGCTCGGATTACTGGCCCAAAACGGTTGAAGGACGCATCCTGGGCTGGTTGATTGCCGTGTATGCCTTCGCCGTGTTCGGTTACATTACCGCCACTATTGCCAGCCACTTCATCCGGGTCGATCAATCGGCTAAAGGCGGCAAATAAAAGCTGGTTGCTGGCGTTAAATCGCAATCCGGCCGGACATGGCGCGGGTCAGGGTCAGGGCGTCGGCATACTCGATATCACCACCAACGGGCAACCCGAAGGCGATGCGGGTCAGGCGGACGCCGGTGGGTTTAATGACCTTAGACAGGTAAAGGCTGGTCGTATCCCCTTCAACAGAGGGCGGCAGCGCCAGGATGACTTCCTGGATAGTCGTGGGGGCCGTCAAGCGGTTCACCAGCTCGGTGATCCGCAGATCCTGGGGCCCAACGCCTTCAATTGGGGAGATTAAGCCTTCCAACACATGATAGATGCCCTTGTACTCGCCGGTTCGTTCCAGCGCAAACAGGTCCCGCGGCTCCGGCACGACGCACATCAGCATGTGATCGCGGCTGGGGTTGGCGCACAGCTCACAAGGATCCTCGCAGGACAGGTTGAAGCACTGGCTGCAGGTCCCGATTCGCTCCTTGGCGTCAATCAACGCAGCAGAGAATCCCTGGACTTCGGCCTCGGAGCGCTTGAGGATATGAAACGCCAATCGCTGCGCCGACTTAGGGCCGATGCCGGGCAGTTTCTGAAACTCTTCAATCAGTCGCGCCAAGGGTTTGGTGTAAATCATGAGGTGCTTTCCATGTCATCGGTGCTTAGGCCCGGTATCAGAAACCGTTCGGGCTCAACCGGCCATCGTGCCTGGATATCCTAATTATGACGTGTCTTAAAAGCCCCGGCAATCGGCAGGAGCTTGCTTTAGAAAACGGTGAGCGGCTTGCCGGAAATTAGAGCGGCAAACCGGGAATCTGCATGCCTTGCGTCAGGCCGGACATCTTATCCTGGGCAACGTCGTTGGCTTTCTTGTTGAGGTCTTTAATGGCCGCCAGCACCAAGTCCTGGAGGGTTTCGAGATCTTCGGCCGCTTCCTTGCTAATCTTAACGGACTTCACTTCACCGCGGGCATCGCCGACAATGGTCACGGCGCCGCCACCTGCGCTTCCCGTCACCTCGATATGCTGAAGCTCGTCCTGAACAGCGGCCATCTGTTCCTGCATCTTCTGGGCCTGCTTCATGATTTTCTGGATATCGAATCCCATTCGTAATGTCTCCCTCAAGATTAACTGGTACGGGTCTTCATTATAAATGCTTCCAAG
>CALAJO010000112.1 GCA_937922745.1 uncultured cyanobacterium | reverse complement strand
TTGTCCCTGCGGATTCTGCGTAAAGGGGAATTGCCCAATCCCGCCGCCAGATGAACCTGGAAACTGTCCGGGGAATTGTCCCGGAAACTGGCCTGGAAATTGGCCTGGAAATTGACCGGGAAGCTGACCCGGAAACTGACCGGGAACCTGTCCGCCAGGGAAGAAGGTTTGCACATTCAGGTCGCGATCGGAGATATCTGCGGGGTTGCCATCCAACGCGGCAACACGCTGTAAATCCTGCACAGAAATGGTGTTGATGTCTCCCGATGGCGGGGCAAACAGGCCTCCTTGCGCCAGCGTGTTGAAGTGGTTTAGCGTTCGCTGCCCAACCAGTTGCTGGTCGCGAATCTGGTTAATTAAACCCTGGAAGACATTACCGGCCTGCGGCATAAACATCCGGAACAACTGCGCAAACTGGTTGAGAATATTGACCTGGGTACTCAACGTTCCCACATGGTTAAGCGCTTCCTGGCGGGTCAGCAACCCATCCGGGCGACGCAGGCCACCCGTGCCGAACTGTCCGGCCAACGGATCGTTAATAAAGCTGTTATCGGCCTCTTGCAGGAAACGAATGTAATCCGACGTGCGCTGGCTAACGAAGTTATCGCCGCCGCCTTCCTCACCAAGCGCCATGGTTGTAATCGGCGGAAACTGACCGATACCGCCTTCCTCACCAAGCGCCTCTGTTGTAGCTGGGGGAGGTTGCCCTATGCCACCTTCCTCACCAACGGCGAATGTCGTCATCGGTGGGTTTTGACCACCGCCTTCTTCACCCAAGGCAAGGGTGGTTCCGGTTCCGCCGCCCTCCTCGCCTAGGGCAAGGGTTGTCGCACGGCCGCCGGTTTGCAGCTGAGAGGGTTGCATAAAGCTGATAAACGTACCCATTCCAATTCCTCCATATTACACACACCACACCGGGTTTCATTCCCGAAACGAGAAACAGAAGCTAATCACTAAATATATAAAAACAATCAAATTGACGAATTAAACAAACTGAGCGGGAATGTAACAGGACTGTTACGTCGTCTATCTTTCAGAGAAGAAGAAGACATTGACTGCATACCCCCGATATTTCCCTATAGAAGAGAAAGCATAGACCCGCCGTTCAAAAAGGCCTATTGCTACGGACAAAGAAAAGGCCTCCGTTATAAAACAGGAGGCCAGTCATTCAGCAGAAAAGGAGAGAGAAGTGTCAAGTCAGTCATCACTCAATTTAAAACTGGGAAGCAATGCTGCTGCGTTACACAGCAGGCATTTTAATTATTGTTGAACGCATCGGATTGCGTTTCGATAAAAACCGCTTTACAGCTATCGCAATGGCAAAGCACCATTGTTTGGCTGTCGGCCTGGTTTAGGCTTGCCCCAAGGGCAGGACAGTCATACACTTGCGCTGTATTATTCAAAACGTTTGGGCATGTGGCCATGCCACATCCACAAGAAGCAAACATACTTTCAACCTCCGGACACCAATACACATTATTTCTAGAGAGATAGAGAGAAACACTTTCACCTTATATTTGTATAAAAACAAAATACTGGGATTTCATGAGGTTTTGTAACGAAGGGTTACACAGTGTGGGGGAGATAATTTGCTTTGGGTGTTTTTACTATTGCCCCCGAATACGGCTCACCTCATTACAGCTCATACATAGCCCTTGTCCCTCGCTAGCCCAGCGATGTAATAGTAAAGGTCGTGAGGTTGCTCCTCAGTCGTAAATTGAAAATCATAAGCCGATTCTGACCAAAGTGCTTATAAATATGAGAGAGGTAAAGAACTTATAAAGATTTTAATTTTTACATCACCTAAAGGACTCCCTCAAAGGGCGGTTAATGCCATCCTGTACTTAAGCAAGGGGTCTTACCCTCTGTTGGGATATATGCTACTTAGTCATATTTCCTATATTTCATTCAGTCCTATTTTTTGTAGCATGTTTTTCACAGTGTTGATTGGTAGGTAATTGAGAAACAAGAAGTGAGATCAGACATGAATCGCAACCTGAGTTATAAACTCGCCTTGTCCCTTGTACTGTCCGGCCTGATCTGGTCCGGCAATGTTGGGTATGCACAGAACTTCAACCCGGGTTCCACGAACCCCGGCTTGTTGGCCCCGGCATCCCCTACAGAACAAACTCAGGAGAGAGAGCAGCAACGGTTACAAAAGACCATCCCGACTGAACAGGAAACCTCACCGGAGACGCAGTTCGATGCGCCTGCCCCCAGCGCCAGTGTTCAGATTGACACGCCCAGATTTACCGTAAACGACATCGTGGTTGAAAATGCCGCCATCATCGACCAGCAGCAACTGGATGCGTTGACGTCCCAGTACGAGGGCAAGGAAATTACCCTGGATGACCTGGAACAGCTTGTGGATCAAATTAACAACCTGTACCGCGAGAAAGGCTATCTGACTTCCCAGGCCTATGTGCCTCCGCAGGACGTACAGCAAGGCGTTGTCCGCATCCAGGTGATGGAAGGCAAAGTCGGCAAAGTGTATGTTTCCGGCAACCGCTTTTACCGCACCAATGCCATCCTGCGCCAGCTTTCCCTGGATCCCGGCCAGCCCTTCAATATTCGCGACTTGGAACAGGAACTGAACCGCAGCAACAAGTTTAACAACTACCGCCTCAAAGCCACGCTCTCCCCAGGAGAAAATCCTGGCGAAACCGACGTAAAACTGAACGTGAGCGAGCGCCAGCCGTGGCAAATCTCCCCAACCTTCGACAACCAGGGTCGTCCCGGTATCGGGATGTACCGTGGCGGGGTTGAGCTGACTAACGACAGCTTGTTCGGTTATGGCGATCGCCTGACCACCCGCTTTATTGGAGCCAGCGGCACTGCCGTTGGGTTGGGCTCCTACTTTGTGCCGTTAAACGGCCGAGGTGACGAGATCGGTATCAGCTACGGCATCAGCCACGTGGATGTGGATCTGCCCGGCGTACCCAACGATATTGACGGGACTGCCCACAACCTTGGCTTTATCTTCTCTCACCCGTTTGATGAAGAGCGCAGATGGATTGGCGATATCGGCATTAACGGCCGTCGGATTATTAACCGCCTTGATGGCGTGACCACCAATGCGGATGATATCCGTTCCATCCAGGCCGGCTTAAACTATGACAACACCGATAGAATCGGCCGGACCTTCCTGCGCCTGCAAACCTCCGTGGGCCTCGGCTTTCTTGGCGGCGAACACAGCTTTTGGAAAGGCGAAGCATTCCTGAACCGGATTTTCCGGCTTTCCGAGAACAACACGTTGTTAATTCGGGCTTATGGCCAGATTACACCCAATGCCCTGCCCATTGCAGAAGCGTTCCAGATTGGTGGCGCTTACAGCGTCCGCGGCTATAACGAAGGCTTCCTCATTGGCGATCGCGGGTACAACATCTCCATCGAAGACCGCTTCCCGTTGCCTTTCCTAAGGGCTATCTCCCCTTGGCTGGCAGAGCGCTTGCAGGGTGCCGCCTTCTTTGATATCGGCCAGGTCTGGATCGATTCCGACAACGATCGCTTTGTAGGCATTAGCGCCCTAAACGATGATAACCTGCTGATGGGCGCCGGGGTTGGCTTGCGCGCCAGACTTTCCCAATATCTCCAGGGCTTTGTGGACTTCGGGTTCGGCCTTATCAACCACGATGACCGGGAAGGACTTGGGCAAGGACAACCCACCATGCGGATCCACTTTGGGGTTCGCTCCAACCTGTTGGCGGAAGACTACCGGACACGCAGCAACCGCACCACCACCCTTAACGAGCGTGGTAAGGTTGTCACGGTTTCCGATTCCACCACAACGGACAATATGAACCTGGACGGCCAGACCAATATCGCCCCGGAAGGCAGTATGGCGCCAACCGTAGAACCCACCACCACTTCCCCGGCAGAGAGCAGCATGTTTACGCCCCAGGGCAGTGAGTCCATGATGTTGAGCCCGGCACCCGGCGAGTCCGCAACTGAACCCGCAATGATGGGCCAGGAATAATAAAACCTTTAAAACCTACCATTCAAAGCGCCTTTCTCAGTGGAAAGGCGCTTTATATTATGGCGCTCCATCCGCTTTAGCACTTTTCAATTAAAAATCCGCTTAACAGATGATTTTTCTTCGCCTGACGTGAAAATCAGCGAAATTTATAAAATCCTTATACAAAAGGATAAAGTTTTGCCTGTGCCGGACGAATATCAAATTAGTCAGAACACAGATGAGATTGAGAGGTTAGTGATTCTATGAAATTACTCCGGGGATTCATCCTAGGTTTCGCGCTTGCCGCAATGAGCTTTTCGCCGGCGCAGGCCACCACGCAAAGCACGGATCAGATTGCAGAAGCCGCCGTGTTTTTCGATCAGGTGCTGCAAGAAACCAAGAATCCCCTGATTGCCAACCTCGCCCGCGAAAACCTGCTTCGCCTGCAAGAGGGCAAAGGGGTGGCCATGCGCAAAGTTGAAGTCCCCCTGATGTCGCAAAACAGTAACAGCCTGGCCGTGCCGGTATTGATTAACAAAGCGACCATGGCCACGTTTATTGTGGATACCGGCGCCACCTATACGGTAATTACCCCTAAACTGGCCCAGAAGCTTAACGTACAGATTAAGCCGGATACCCAGCGCATGACAATCATGACAGCCAACGGGCTGGTTAATGCCCCGGTTGTCGTCATCCCGGCCGTCTCCATTGGTGGTGTCGAAGTGCGCAATGTCAAAGCCATCGTACAGGATTTGGGCAGCGAGACTTTATTATCCGGTCTGCTCGGCATGAACTTCTTTAAAGACATTGAACTGACCATTAAACCTAACAAACTGGTATTGGGTGTCAACCAGCCCGTAACCCAATAACGGTAAAATCCAATCCCTGAGACAATTTAAACCTTTTATTAAACTTCTTCTGAAATTAACCGATACATCAGTACAATAAAACAGAGAGCCGAGAGGACAAGTTCAACCCAGCCATAAAATCAAACGTCAACCTTTACTTTAAAAACTGGCTGAAATTGCTTTTTATCATAATCCGCAAAGCAGATCTACACCAAAAGATCGATTTTCAGCCCGAAATGCATCAATAGATCTTGCCCTATTCCCACAGGGCCCTATAATAAAAAGTAACATCCCCCCTCTTAATTTGCCAGTACCGACTTTTAGCGGTATGGCTTTTTTTTTGGAAAGGATTATATCTGGTTTTCCTCAACATTGATTTTGGCCCTTTTCATCCTGCCATCTTTTTTGTTTAATAACATTTGTCATTGAGGTATGGGGAGTGTCAGTCATGATGAAATGTCAGTCTAATTTTGCATTGCAACGTCAACAATTGGTCAACAAACCCGCATTTAAAGGCATCAAAGCCCAGTTCGACCCCCAAGGCGGTATGCGGCTGGACATCTTGCCTCCTGGCAGACCAGATATTCCAGACCATACCATTGAAATTACAGCCCCTTCCGGCGACAGATGGACTTTTCCTTTGGTTCGCATCATGGATTTAAGTCATGCCATTTTTAATTCTGAAGAAGGGGACAAGCTCGCTTGGTTGAAGGCAACACTGACCAACATTCACAGAGCCTCCCTCGAGCGGAAGGAAGATATTGCACGTCTATTAGGCTTGGCCGAGTCTGGGCGACCGCTTGAAGCTGTAGAGGTTGCATCTGGGGATAAACGTTATAGAATCCAAAGTGAAGGGTTTGTAGAACCTAACTCTGAAAGAGAACTCTCTGCCTAGTTTGGCTCATAATAACAATATTGATAAATAGGGGATTTGATCCAGTAATTATGAAAATTATTCCGCGGCAGAGGCGGCTGCTTTGCGGACGCGGCGCACTTTAGGGGTTTCGGAAGCGGTACCGTCATCTTCCACTTTAATCCGCTTGATGACTTTTGTAGCGAGTTTCTCCTGGCCCAGCTCATCCTTAAGCTGGGCATTTTCATTTTCCAACTCCCGAATGCGCATTTTGAGCTTGTTCACTTCGGATTGCTCCTGCCGCTTCTCCTCGGCGCGGAAGGCAATCTGCTCGGCCAGGGCTTCCACGGCACGCTGTAACCCAATATCCGTAACCGCCTGGAAGGTCTGCTGGGCCTCTGGTGTAGCGCCGGCGTGTTTGCAATGGCGCTTGCGAACCTTGATCTGCTTGGTCATCCCCTTGCTGTAAAAGAAGAATTCGCCAGGCTGCAAACCTTTTACATCGTTAAAGGAGATGCCGGCTTCGGTTAAAAAGGGCTTAATAGCTTTGTAATCCTGTTCTGCCATAATGCCGCCAAACCAAAAGCGGTTGCACTGGCTTAAAATATCCTTGCTTAAGCTGGCCGGACGCTGCGTTGCCCAAAGGGAATCGATGGCGCGTTTGCGGCCCCGCTTAGCCAGCTTTTGGCTGGAGTTAACCGGATCCCATTTTTTCTTCTTGGCGCCACTGGAGGCGCTGGCCATACGCTGCGGCGCATATATCTGGGCTTCTTCCACGATGATGCGGACTTTCTTGCGAAACGTGGTTTCCTGGTGGAACAGACTTTCAGCGATCTGGGCGTATAAATCCTGCTGCTCGTGATCGAGGTATTCCGACAGGTCGAAAATAACGGAAAGGTTGGTCTCCAGCATCGCCTGCACGTAAAGGTCAATAGCCTCTTCTTCCAGCGGTACCATGGCGTTTTCCCCACCCACAATCAGCATGGGGTAGCGCTCGGCCAGGGTAAAATACTCGCCTTCCGGGTCAATGACACAGAGCAAACCGCCATTCTCCAGCGTTTCTTCCGCAATCACACCGGTGAGGTAGGATTTACCCATACCGCTGGATGCCAGAATCGCATCCCGCTCGCCGGTTGCAACATAATCATCCAGCGAAACATTGAAGAAGCGGGAGACATGCAGGCTTCTGCCGCCTGTTGGAAGTTTGTCTTTAATGAATTTAAACATATACCCTCATTATAAGCGTGGTTTGAACAGGTGGGAGATAGACCATTGGATCAATTTTCAAGTGGGTATTCCGAAAGGGGATAAAACCATTGCAGGGCCTTTCAGCCCTGCATCAATTTTGTGTGGATTAAACCAGGTTGTAATTAAACGCCAAGGCCCACTTTTCGGCTTTGATTGGGCACGGTTTGCTCAACCGCATCGTAAACCCGGCGAAACACGTTGCAAACCTCGTCCGCGGATAATTCCAAATGCTGGTCTTCGCCTTTTTTTACCACGGCGCTTTTGATATAGGCAATGGTAATTTCCTTGGCCGCGTTCAACTTGGCTTCTCTGCTCACTCTGTCTTCCATAGCGTGCAAGCTCCCTCTATCATTTCATAACAAACAATTTGTGAGCCTTATTGTAGCATCTTCCGCAAACGTTGAGAAAGCGGTTTGCAGATGAACTTTGCTTTCATCCATCAAGCAGGAACTAAACTTTTCGCCATCCAATAGTCGGTTTGCACCTGATTGCCGATGACAAACGGGTGCGGCCCGATGACCTGAAAACCCCATTTCTCATAAAACCGCCGGGCCCGATGATTATTTTCCCACACGCCCAGCCAGATTAGATCGTGGCCACGGGCCACTGCAATGTCCAGGCACGTCTGCATCATGTGATGCGCCACACCCGTCCCATGGCAACGGCTGTCGAGATAAATGCGCTCCAGCAGGACGGCATTGCGCTGATAGATTATCTGAGGGATGCCGGGATCCGGTTTTGGGATTCGATGTTGCAGTTTCACATACCCCACAATCTCGCCGGCCAGCTTTGCCAGGTAAAATGCATTGCCGTCCTCTGTAAACTCCGACTGAAGTTGTGGAATACTAAATGATTTCTCCAGGTAAGCCTGAATATCCTCTTCGCTGTTATAAGGGATAAAGGTTTCGTAAAACGTTTTTCGCGCAATCGAAGCCAATTGCGGCACTTCTTCCAGTTGAAGCGGAGCCAGTGTTGCCTGTTGAATATCGCTTTGCATCAGCCTATGCCACTCCATACGTATATCTTAAAATAAAAATGGAGTGATCTCTGCATTTTACCAAATTCAGTTCTCTCCCAATAGGGGATAATTGGGTTCTGCGATTACCCGGCGATTAATAGCTTGACTTGAGCCAGGTCGACATCCGAGTCGTCGGAGAAGACAATTTGCTCCAAGTGCCCGGCCCCGGCCCCGGAGAGGTCGTCGTCCACGGAGGTGTTGTCGAAGTAGTTGTGAATGGTTATGCTGCGCCCGCCGCTGAAGGTAATC
>CALAJO010000111.1 GCA_937922745.1 uncultured cyanobacterium | reverse complement strand
GTTCGCCCCCGTGCCAGGGGTTTTCCATGGCGGGCAAGCGGGAGGTTCTGGATCCCCGAAACCGCCTGTTTGAAGAGTATGTCCGGTTTCTCACGGTGCTTCAGCCCCAGGCTCTGGTAATGGAAAATGTGCCGGGGTTGGTTATCGGTCCCATGCGGCAGCATTTTTTTCGGATGCTGGCGCTGCTCACGGCCGCCGGGTATACCATTCGGGCGCGGATTCTGAATGCCGCCCATTACGGTGTGCCCCAGAACCGAAAGCGGGTGATTGTCTTGGGCTTCAGGCAGGATCTGGGGCAGGTGCCCCAGCATCCCCAACCCACGCAGGCTGCTCCGGTCTCGGTGCGCCAGGCCTGGGCCGAGCCCTTGGATCATGACCTGATCCTGAGCCCAACGGGTCGAGCACTCAAGCTGGCACAGGCCTTACGGCCCGGGGACAGCGGGGCCCGGCTTCACCGGCGGTATGGGCAGAAAGGGAACGATTTTTCCCTGATTCGACTGGCGTGGGATGCCCCCAGCCCTACGGTCTGCCGGACGGTTCGCCCCGGCCAGTGTGGCCTGCTCCACCCCGAAGAAACCCGCTTTCTCAGTATCGGGGAGCTCAAGCGCGTTTGCTCCTTCCCGGACAGGTTTATCCTGGAAGGATCCTTTGAAGCGCGTTGGGGGCGCCTGGGCAACGCGGTGCCGCCCCGTTTATCCCAAGCCATTGCCCAAGCCGTGATGACACAACTGAAAGGAGACTCCGTCGATGCCCCGTCCGCCTAAAAAACCCTCTCCCCAGGACTTACAGGAAATTGAGTCCCTGGCCGGCCTGGGCCTGAACCAGGAGCAAATTGCCCGGATCAAGGGGATCTGTATCGATACCTTGAGAAAATACGCACTACCGGCCTATAAGTCCGGCCAGGCCAAGGCCATTGCCCGGGTGGCAAGGACTGCCTTTGAACTGGCCATTTCCGGCAAGTGCCCGGCCATGACCATGTTCTACTTGAAGACCCAGGCCCGCTGGCGCGAGCAACCCCCGATGCCGGACGCGATTCTTCAGGCCTTGGGGATTATGCCAGAGGAGGGAACTCACTGATGTTGAAAATCAATAAAGTGCGTTATTCCAGCCGTGGGGGGCTGACGGTCGAGTTAGCGCCCCCGGGGGCGGTCACGTTGACCCCGGAAGAAGCCCTGCTGGTCTTGATCGTCCTGAGGGCCAGCCTGACCCAGCGAGATCTGGATGAGGCGTTTAACGAGGAGGAGCAGATGGTCCTCCACCGGTACCAGGCCTTATGCCACGACCACATGATGGCCCTGGGCCGGGCCTTCCTGGACTCGGGCAAGGCCCAGGATGTGGCGTCCCAACTCAAGACCCAGTTGGCCTGGTCCCGGACCTGCGCCACCCTCGAAGCCCAGGAGGTGCTGGAGCAGTTTCTCGGCTGGCGGGTTCCCGGGGATGCGGACTCAGGACGGGTCAACATCCTGGAGCAGGTTATCCGACAGCGGCTGGAAGACCCGGAGCATTATCCCAAGGCGTATTTTGCCCATCTGCTGGGGCAGACTGCCTGGGGTAAGGTCAGCCCTGAGACGATGCGCCAGTTGGAAAAACATTACGGCCCCTTTAGCCTGGATTCCATCTGATCGAGCGCCCAGTGGAGATGATCCTTGGATTGGTGGCTGTAGCGAAACACCATATGGATACTCCGGTGCCCTGAAAAACGCTGGACCGTGGGCAAGTCCACCCCGGCTTGAACGAGATGCGTAATGGCCGTATGGCGCAGCGTATGACGACACACTTTGCGCCGGTCCAGTCCCGCGCGTTCGACGACTCGGTAAAACGGCTTTTCGATCTCCATCCGGTGCCCGGTTTTGGATCGGGCCGCGGGAAACAGGTACACCTGTCCCGGTGTGGTCTGGGTCTGAAGATAGTCTGAAAGATACTGGGATAGGCTCGCCGTCATGGGCTGGGTGCGGGCCCCGCACTTGGCCTTGGGGATATAGATTTCCCGGCCCCGGCAATCAATATGCTCAATCTGCAAGGACAGGATTTCCATGCGCCGCATGGCTGTGCCCAGGGCAATGCGGATAAAGGGCTCAATGACCGGGCACGGATCGTGCCGGGCCGATTCAATCAGGCGGGTCATTTCCTCCGGAGACAGGTAGACCGAGCGGATATTGTCTTCCTTGTATTTGACAATCTTACACGGGATCTTGACCAGCCAGTCCCACTCGACCGCCTTATGGAACAGGTGGGACAAGACCGCCAGGTAGCGGTTCACGGTCGAAGGGGACAGGCCTTTTTCCAGCAGGTGGCGCTTGAAGCGCTCGACATCAAAGCGATTGATCTGATTCAGGGGCAGCTCGCCAAAGAAAGGGATCAGTTCCTGCTTGAGTTGGCGGGTCTTGATTGGGATGTTTCGCCCGTCTTCCAGGGCAAGGTTTTCAAGATAAGTCTGGGCCGCTTGGTGAAAAGAAAGGGTCGGGGTCATGATGTGAAAAACTCCTGTCTATGGTGCGTTGAGCCGTTTTTTGATTATGCCGGGATGAGAGGATTCTGGGGAGCCTTTGACGAAGCCATTTGTTGCAAACGCTTGCAAATACCTTAACTTAATATTCCTCGGTGAACATGACGGTCAGCACCCGGCGCGTTTGGGCGAGATCCGCTGGATCCGGGCTGCCGTAGGTGTAAGTTGAATCGTAATAGTCGATCTTCCAGAAGAACGTCCCCACGCCCGGCAGGTCAATCCGCCCCAAGTCATGCTCGCCGTACGGGTCATTGTCTAGTGTAAACGCCGAGAATGCTTGAACCGCCTGGAGCAGGGCCTGTTGCTCTGCGATGGGCAAGGCCGAGACCCCGGACGACAAAACCACCCGGCCCGGAATGCCAGATGAAAGGACAGGAAAGCCTAACGTCTGGCGAAAGCGATCGTTGAGTTGGGCAATGGCTTTAGAGATAGCGGACATTTGAAAGTGAACTCCTCTACAAGGGCATACAGTCTGAATCGTGCCCTGAAGCAAACCTGTAGGGAGCCCGTATGCGTGTTAATCGTTACAAAGCACAGCAGCGCTTTCGTCTAAGTAAGAGCTTTATATCTAGGGCGTGTCACTGATTAAGCCAAATAACGGTCGAGGTAAGGAAGATGCCGCCCAAAAAGGTATTGGCTATTTTGTCGTCGCGTGTAGCAATGGCTCGGTATTGTTTGAGCTTGGCAAAGAAGTTTTCAATCAAATGCCTTGCTTTGTAGAGTTCCCTGTCATAGTCCCGGGGCGCTTTCCGGTTACTTTTGGGAGGAATCACCGCTTCAATTCCTTTTTCCTGGAGATTTTTAAGAACCCGCTCATCCGCGTCGAAAGCCTTGTCGGCCAGCAAAGCGTCTGCCTGAATATTCTTCAAAAATTTATCCGCCCCTTCCAGGTCATGGGACTGGCCTTAGCTCAGATGAAAATCCGTTGAGTTCCCCAGGGCGTCGCACTCGGCATGGATCTTGGTGCTCAATCCGCCTTTTGCCCTGCCAATGGCCTGCTGTTGCGCCGCCCTTTTTCGCCCGCCGCACGTTGGTGAGCCCGCACAATAGTCGAATCAATCATGGCGTACTCGTTATCCGCATCCTCAGTCAATGCCTTGAACACACGCTCCCAAGCCCCGCCCTCGCACCAGCGGCGGTGACGGGCATGGATGACTCTGAAGTCGCCGAAGCGCTCGAGCAGATCCCGCCAGGGAATACCGGCCCGGTAGCGATACAACGCAGCATCCACAAACAAACGGTTGTCTTTTGCCGTGGCCCCGACCCAATCGGCTGAGCCCGGCAATATATCTTTAATCCGTTCCCACTGATCATCCCGCAGCGCATATCTTCTTGCCATAACACGCCCCTCTATTCTCTATCCTTAGCTATAGTTAAACATGCGTTCCTAATTCATGACAGTCCCTAGCTGAATATCTACTCTCCGAAAACCGCAAATTTCTCCCGTAACTTTTGCGTCGTTTATGCTAACTTGAAAATTTCCAAGAGTGAAGAAGAGGGTTTAAAGTGTTGCAAGAATTGACACCGCTTCAACAGGTTATTTACGGTGCATTGTTTCATGACATTGGAAAGTTGTTTTACAAGGCAGGTCGACAAAAAAATCACATTGAAGCAGGTATTGATGCCGCAAGACAGGTATTTGAGCTACCCGGCACCTCTAAATGCCTCCCCCGCATCATCCAGCATGCGATTCAATATCACCATTGGAAAGATTTGGCACAAGCAAGGCCTGATACGCTAGAACCCACCACGTGGTTAGTTTATGAAGCAGATAACATCGCCGCAGGACTAGACCGAAGGGAAGAAAGCGAATTGGTGGAGCTGGAGCCACAGAACTCGAAACAATCCGACTTCAAGAGGCGCTTTGACCCACAAATTCCGTTGAAATCCACGTTTTCCTTATTGTCTCGACCCAAGCAACCCACCATTATCGATGACACGGACTACACCCAGTTTCAAGGCGCGTATCGTTTAACAATGCTGGGAAAAGAAGATAAAAAGAGTCACGACAACATTGTCATTCCTGTTTATCCCGCTTTGCAGCAGAATATGAATGTTTCAAAAGAAATTTACCAAAAGGTTGCCAGTAAATGGGATAACGAGGTTTCAGCCAATAGAGTATCTCTGGCCTCAAACCCTAATGTTTTACTCGTTTTGATGGAGTCCCTACTGTCGTTCGCCCCGTCGGACAACTGTCTCGAACGCATTCCCGACATCTCTCTCTTCGAGCATCTTCGCTTAACAGCGGCCATTGCTTCTTGTATGTATATCCACGCTACGGAAACCAGCGAAAAAGACTTCTCCAAGCGCGGGCATACTCGAGAAGCAGACACACATCGCCAGTTGGATCAGTTTTTATTGGTTGCAGGGGATATCTCCGGTATTCAGAAATTTATCTATAACATTACCAATCAGGGTGCGCTAAAAAGCCTCAGAGCCCGATCGTTTTACCTGGAAGTTATGCTGGAGCATATTTTGGATGATATCCTGGTTGTCGCTGGCGGTGAACATGGAAGCCTTAGCCGCGCCAATATTATTTACAGCGGTGGAGGGCATTTTTACCTGTTACTGCCCAATACCGAACGTGTGAAAGCCGATTTGAATCGTGTTCGCTTTCAACTCAACCAGTGGTTCTGGGATCAGTTTCGGGGCAGCTTATCCTTCGCCTTGGGTTGGGAGAGCTGCACCGCCCTGGATTTGATGGATCCCAAAGCCCCGTCTTCCGGAAAAAGGCAAGCGAGAATGAAAACTAAATGGCGTGCCTTAAGCCAGGTGCTGTCCAAACAGAAAGCTCAGCGCTTTGCGTGCCTGGACGACAATAACTTTTTAGAGCTGTTTGAGCCGGATGATACAACATGGGAAGGGCAAGAGTGCGTCATCACGCAGGTGGATCATCATCTGGTCAATTATCCATTGGCCCCGGGAGAGAGCGAGAAGCAATGTAATCGTCTTGCGGCTGCTTTGCATGCCTTTGGCCGAAAACTCCCAAACGCCAAGTTTTTATGGGTACGCCAAGGCGTCGATGAGCAGGTATTTGCTGAACAATTTAAATCGCAGCAAACCATGCTTCAATCGCCATTATTGTTGTTGCCGGATTTACTTCATCCGGGACGTTGCGCAGTGGTGCAGGCCCTTCAGGGGGTTGGTCCCGATAAAGACGATTTGCCGGAAGATGAGGAGCAGAAAATACATGGCTGGCTTTTGCAGAACCAGCAACCAGGCCGCTTATACAGCATCAACCGATGGGTTTTATCCAAATTTTTGCACGCCAATATCCTGGTGGGGCAGTATTATCCAAAGCAGGATAATTTACCCGACATGCCCACGTTTGAAGAACTGGCAAACGCGTCGATAGGTGCGAAGAAGCTGGGCGTATTACGCGCGGACGTGGACAACCTGGGAGAGCTTTTTACAGGGCGCCTGCCGAATGAAGTATATACGTTTAGCCGCATCGCCATGCTGTCCAAACAATTAACCTTGTTTTTCAAACTCTATATTAACGCGATTTGCGAGGGACAGCTCGCCTTAAACCAGGATATAGAAGCGACATCCTTGCTCTCCTCCGGGAAAAAGAAACGTTCGGCCGTTATAGTATATGCCGGGGGAGACGATCTGTTTATTGTTGGCGCATGGAACCAGATGCTGGAGTTGGCAATAGACATTCGAAGATGTTTCGATGCTTTTACCTGTAGCCAGCTTACACTATCCGCCGGGCTACAGGTTTTTGATCCCAACACGCCCATTAAACTGATGGCCGAGCAAACGGAGCAGGCTGAGAAGAAAGCCAAAAATCTGGATGGAAAAGATGCGCTTTGTCTGTTTCCCAATCCTGAAGCGTTAGACACCAATACGATCCACTCTCACCGGGATGTATATCCTTGGTGTGAGTTTTTAACGCAGCAGGCTGATCCCGCTTTCTCCATCCCCACGCTAATCAGCATTCTGAACCATTTGATACATCACAATGTTTCGCCGAAAAAAGACGACGACAGCCAATACGTCCTGGGGGAGGCGCCAACAAGCTGGATGACCACCTCGCTGATGTATCAGCTTTATCACTTGGCCCAACGCTGGAGCAAAGAAGGCTACATTGCCTTGCCCAAATTGGCTTATGTGTTGGCGCAAGCCCAAGCGCGCCTGGAACAGAAAGAAACGGCACGTCCTGCATTTAGCCAGGCAGAGCAATTTTTATACAATGCCACCTGGTTAGAACAGGACAGTCAGTCATTCGGCCAGATTAACATACGCGACTTCAAAACTTTATTTACGATTATCAGTTATTTAACACGAGAGGAAAACGCCTGATGTCGGACACCATTACCCAAGCAGAAATACAACTGGCACAAAAATTAGGAAGAATCCTTGCGAATCCACCCAATAAATATGATAAAAAATTAACGACAAATCAACTGCGCAAGTTTTTATCATCCGTTAACCGGCTTCGGATGATGGCGCAAAGCCATGACGAGGCCTACTTTAACCAGGTATTAAAACCTCAAATATTAATGTTGCAGCCCCGATTGATCTATCAGCTCTCCAAAGCATTTAACAGGTTGCCCGACAATATTCAACAGTTTCAGAATGAAACCCTTCGCTTATTGAAAGCCGGAGAAAACAACCGCACAGCCTTTTTAAAATTTTGCGATTTTATGGAAGCCCTAATCGCTTATCACAAAAAAGAAGGAGGCGAATAACAGCTTTTCTCATCTGCCAAAGCATTGCGATAAATATAAATGATAATAAGGAGTATTTAACATGACGGAACCCCAGGTACGTGGATTAACAGGCCGGCTTTTAATTGAAGGAGATATTTATTGCGCAACGGGCTTACATATTGGCGGAGGTAAAGACAATATGGCCATTGGCGTGGTGGATTCTATGGTAATTCGCGATCCGCTGACAAGACGCCCAATTATTCCGGGTAGCTCTATTAAGGGAAAAATGAGAACACTGTTGGCTAAAACACAATTTAACCCCGAAGCGGCCAATTTCGACTTCAGCAAACTGGATATCAAGCATGATGCTAAAGAGCTGAAACGCCTGTTTGGTTCAATTAATCCCATCATTCTCTCCCGATTACAGTTTTGCGACGCTCCTATGAACGCTGAAACCGTGACGAGGCTGGACAATATTGAAACGGATTTGTATTTAAGCGAAGTGAAATACGAAAACACCATTAACCGCATCAGCTCCGTTGCCAATCCGCGTCAAATCGAGCGTGTTCCGGCAGGTTCCGGGTTTAGCTTTAAGCTGATCTACCTGATTGAAGATGGGGTTTCGGCAGAAGAGCTTCAGCAAGACTTCATGCTCATTAAGGAAGGGCTCGTATTGCTTCAGCAAGATTACCTGGGCGGTCATGGTTCCAGAGGAAGTGGGCGCATTGTGTTTCGCAACCTCACCAACAGCGTGTTCACCTATGCGGATAAGTCCCCTCCAAGCCCCATAGACGCTCTCCAATCCGATGTTCAAAACTTGCTGGATGAAGTGCGTTCGATGAGCTTTTTTGACGCGTTGTTACCTAGCCTTGCCGGAGCGAGTGCCTGATGACAAATCATTCCCATCTTGTTTTGGCTCGGCTTGATTTTGCTGAGAACCGGGTGCATTTTGGCGGATATGACGATCAGTTGGGCCTAGATGGCGCTTTGCCCCACCTGTTGGCAGACACGTTGTTCAGCGCAATTTGCCACGGCTGGCAGCAGTGCTATGGCACCAGCCAGTTGGAAGCATTGTTGGCCGACTTTTTGTCGGACACACCGCCATGGCGTATGAGTGACGGCTTTCCATACGAAGTGGGAGCAAACGGCGCAATAGCGTATTTGCCGAAGCCAACGGGGACATTCCCTTCGGCTATAGAATTAGATGAGCCTCCAAGCAGCGACTCTGTCACCAAAAAAAAGTTGAAGCGCTTGCGTTTTCTCCGTGCAAAAGACATTGCCCCCTTTCTTCACCGTCAATTTGATACCGCTCAACTGGATTACTATCACGATTTATGGACGGATGAGGCTGCGGCACATGTTGTTGTCAATCGTGGCATAGAGGAAACGAAACCTTACCGGGTTCAATATCTGCGTTTTAAGGAGTGCGCCGGCTTATGGGTAGTGTTGGCCATGTCCAAGCCAGGCGTAGCCTATTTGTCTCGCTTAAAAGAGGTGCTTGGGATGATAGGGGAAACGACGGGTATTGGCGGAAGAAAATCCACTGGAGCAGGCCGTTTCACTGTTACCTGGTCCGACGAGGAACCTGTGGCCAAGGCCATTTTAGACAATTTAAATAGTCATTCCCTCTCTTTTCAGCCGGATGAAACCAGGTTTCAGTTGCTATTGTCCATTACCAACCCAAACTCCACTGAAGTGTTAAAGTTAAAACAGCCAGGGGAGGCCATGTATCAATTAATCCACCGGCGCGGGTTCCATTATTCCACCGATCCCCGCTGGCCTGGCCTGCTTAAGAAAAAACCGGTCGCCATGCTGATGGCCGGAAGTCTGGTAAAGGGAGGTTTACAAGGCCGGTTACTGGATGTGACCCCCACACCGAGATCCAATTGGCAACCACCCCATCCTTTATATCGTTACGGTTTGGGGTTAACCCTGGGAGTATTGCAACATGAAAAGTGAAACCAAAGTAAAAGCCACTCGCATCGAAACCATTCCAATGCAGCTAACCACGTTAAGCCCCGTGTTTATTGGTTGTGGCATTAAGGTTTCCCAAGCGCATTACTTTTCTGAAGGGAATCAACTCTTTCTCTGCGATGAAGGCGCGCTAGCTATGTTTTTGTGGCAGCACAACCAAACGGCGTTTAACCAGTATCAGCAAATGCTGCCACGGATTGTCCGACAAAAACAGTTTAACGAAATGCGAGATAATCAAGATGGCTTGGGCACATTATTGGCGCAACACCCCGGGATAAAGGCCCAATTAATGGCAGAACCCAACATGCTGCGCCGCTTTTCGATTGCACCGGGACATTACCCCAATGGGGTAACAGGCGATGTTCAACTTTTTCATCACAATGGAAATGGGTTCTATATACCTGGTTCCAGTATTAAAGGTGCTATTCGTCAATTATTATTAACCGACCTCGTTGCTGAAAATTTTCGGTTTCAAGAATTTGATAAATACCTGAATAAAGATGATATGCGAAAAATTAATGCTAAACGGGTTGAAGCCCATTTTTTACGCAAACAATGGGAAACAAACGATATTACAGGCCCGCTTGCAGACTTTATGCGAGTGCTGCGCGTTTCTGATTCGGCCGTTGTACCTGATGACTGTTTTGAAGTGGTTCGGACGACATCTGTGTATCTACCTCCAAATACAGATATAAAACGTAAGACAAGCCCACGCATTCAACAGTTGGTTTTAAAACCAGATTCTAAAATTACTTTTTTCATGACGATTGACCACAGTCTGATCACACAATTTAAAGCCAGGCAAAAAAATGTACCGTTTGACACCGTGCAATCGTTACTGCAGCGCCTGCAAAATGGCTGCGCTGAGATGGGTGGATTAATTAGCGAGCAAATAGAAAAAGCAAATAAAGACTCTGTGTTTAATGGTCTTTCTGGCGAGCCGAATTTTTACCTAGGAGCGAATACCGGGTTTGATCGACATTCTTTACTAAGTGCTTTCGGATCTGAAAACCCGGATGCCCGCCTATTGAAAAAAGCAGTTTTAGAAGCCCAATTTAGAAAGGTTAAGCGTGGCAAGGATATTTATGTGCCGCGTTGTTTAAGGGTTTCAAAAATTAGCCCCCGCGACGCTTCAACCTTTGGCTGGTGCCGCCTGGAGATTGCGAGCCCGCTATGCTTGCCCGCCTGACACTCACCTACCACGCAAGCCAAGGTCTTACACAGCCTTGGCCTTCCGCTATCAAGCCTTCTCTCGGGAGTATTTTTCACGCTCTGTTTTTGGAAGATATGGCAACGCGAAACCCGTTGCTGTTTGAGCACCTGCATACGCGAGAAAACCATCTGCGCCCGTACAAGTTAACTTGGCCGGAGTACCATGCCCCTCATGCAGAGATGCCGGCTGCGTTTACCTGGAGCATTAACGCCCTTACCCCTGAGTTATCCGATTATCTGGCACAATGGGCAGCCGAGCCAACCCAGACGCTTCATATTAAGCAGTTAGAAAGCTCGTTGCACTGCCATAATCACCAACTGGATAAGGCTTTAACATACGGAGATTTTGCCCAGCAGTATTACAACCCTGGTTTTGTACCACCGGAACGTGTGACATTAGTGTTTAACAGCCCAACAACATTTAATTGGGCTGCAAACAATCACTATTACCCAATGCCGGATCCTCGGCTAATATTAAGCAGCCTTTATACCAAGTGGAACACCTTCTCCCAACAGCTTACCCTGGAGGACGAGGACATCCTGGATCACTTTATCGCAGCAATACGCATTCGGCAGATGGCTGTCAAATCAACCGTCGCCATGGTCGGTCGGCATGGCATCCCATGCTTTCGGGGAGAACTGGGCTTGACAATTACCCGAAAAACACCGCAGGCGTTGCGGCAATTGCTGATGCTGCTTTTACATTACGCTCCTTATTGCGGTGTGGGGGCGAAAACCGCCATGGGCCTTGGCACAGTTGACATAATTGAATAAGGAAGGATAAACCCCGATGAGTAAACCGGCATCTATTTTAATTAATCCCATTGGCCTGCGCGACCCGTGGAATCAATGGGAAAAACAGCCGGTGAAGGGCGTTAATGTGCCTTACGGCGCGGCACTTTCCATTGTGGAGCACTATGCGGACAAGTTGACCGAAGTGATTTTCCTGTTTACACAAGAAGCCGAAAAAGCCCGACCCTTGCTGGAAATGGAATTACAGACTCAATTCCCCGATGTGCCCTATCACTTTATCTCAACCGGCATTATCAATCCCTCGGATTTGTCCGAAGTGGCCGAAAAGATGGATTGCGTCCTGTTACCCTATCGCCAGCGGGCTAATACCACGTTTTATATTAACGAATCGTCCGGGACGCAGCAGATGACCCAGTACTTGCAAACTTTGTTTTTGCTGGGATATTTTCATCAGCCGTATAAGCAGGCCCAATTAATCCAGGTTAATGATCCCAACAAGCTGCTTGAAAACGAAGCCCGCATTGTTGCAAAAAGCGAGCCCAGATCGCAACCCGTCAAGGCCCTGTTTGACGCATCGCACATTGCCCGCCTCTTGCAACAGTTCGAGTATGCTGCGGCGCTCCGGCTTGTTCAAAATTCCACTTATTCTAAATACAGTGAATCGATTAAATTTTTCAAGGCTTGTGTGGATTTGGATGACAAAATCATGATGAGTGAGTCCGCCCGACAAAGGCTGCAGGAGCCCTTGCGATCCTATGTGGAGAATGTTTTTAACCATTTAAACAATGACATCGATTTATTATTTAGGGCCTTTGCTTATTGGGGTGCCCAAATTAAATTTAAAAAGCAGGAGTGGCAGGACGCTGTTCTTAGAACTGCCGCTCTTCGGGAGCAACTGGCTTTAGACTGTGTTATTCGTTCCACGGACATTCAACCTTATTTATCCGACCCTAACAAAAAACCGATTAAGTTTTATGCGAATCGTTTACCTGACGAACGACGAGCCAAGCTGTGCGATATCGGAAACGCTTTTTATAAAGACAACTATAGAGATCATGATTTAATTGAATTATCCTCCGATTCCCTTCTGCTGATTCTGGAATTGTTTCAGCATCCATTTGCGCCGGCATTAAAAGCCAGTCATTCTATCGTGTTTTACCGCAATCGTTATGCGCACGGTGTATTCCAACTGCATGAGAAAGGCAAAATAGAATCTTTTATTAAACACCTTCCCCTTATGATGGATACCGCCTATCCTGGCGAACATGGCCTATGGGACACTAACTTTTTCGAGGAAGCCAATGCCCTGTTGCTTAAAGCCTTAGGCTTAGAGTGGTTACTTCCCTCTCCTAAGTGGCTCAATCCCGCTATAAAGTAGGAGGCCAGTGTATGACGACCCTATATATTACCGAACCCGGCGTGCATCTGACGGTAAGGGAGAATCGCCTGCAAATTAAGCAGACCGAGCAATTATTAAAATCCCTGCCGGTCGAGAAAGTTGATAATATCGTGCTGATTGGCGCCGTTTCCTTTAGTGGCAAATGCGCCATAGAGCTCTTTGAGCGAGAAGTGCCCGTTACCTGGATATCTTACACTGGCAAGGTGTTTGGCCGCTTGGAACCCACCACGTCCGTCAACATTCAGCGTCAGCGAGAGCAGTTTAGGCGTACCGAGGATCCGGCGTTTTCCCTGGCGTTGGCCAAGCGCTTCGTTACTGCCAAAATTCGCAATAGTCGTGTTATGCTCAGCCGTTGGAACCGTGGACGTAACCTTGAGTCTGTCCCTCAAACACTAGAGGATATAAAAACATTGGAGCTAAAGGCCGTCGATGCACCTGATATCCCAACACTAATGGGATTTGAAGGTGCTGCTTCGCGGGCTTACTTCCAAACACTGGGACAAATTGTCCCAGCGGAGTTTCGATTTACCAGCCGAACCCGCCAACCGCCGCGAGATCCGGTAAACTCCATGCTGAGCCTGGCTTATACAATGCTGATGTATGAATGTTACACAGCCATTATGAATAAGGGGCTACATCCTTATCTTGGCTTTTTGCACCAGATAAAGCGGGGACACCCTGCCTTGGCCAGCGATATGATGGAAGAATGGCGCACCATCATCTGCGATGCCATTGTTTTGGATTTGATTGGCCACAAGCAAGTTACCGCGGACGATTTTGAGGAGCCTCGTGCGGATAGCGGGGCCGTTTACTGCACCGGCAACGCGTCTAAGCGCCTGATTGAAGCGTTTGAGAAAAAGCTGAAAGTCCACAACCAGTATTTAACTTACTTGGATTACCCGCTAAGTTTTCGAGAATCGCTGCAATTTCAGGTAGGCAGCCTGGTCAAAGCAATCGAGTTAAACGACCCGGAGCTTTACCGTCCCATTACCATTCGTTAACCGGTAAAGTTATACGCTTAACAGGACAACAATAATGAATGACAACCAACAACATAATGCCCCAAACTTGCCGGATAAAGGAACCGATAAACATCCACGAAGAGAGCGCGAATCATCCGATGTAATTGTAAAAAACTGGATGATAGGGCCTGATAGCGACGGCAACATTGATGACATCACATTATTACACCAAGACATGGAGGAGGTGTTAATCAAAGTGGGACAACGTTCGTACCTGGTATTGGTTTGCTACGATATCACCGAGCCCCGACGCTTGGCTCGCGTGGCCAAGGTGTGCCTGGCTTATGGAGAGCGGGTGCAAAAAAGCGTCTTCGAATGCCATTTATCCCAGCGCCAGCTAAACGAACTGATTGGCAAGCTGGTGCCCTTGATTGACCAACGCGTGGATTACCTGCGTGTGTATAAAATTGCCGGTATTCCGCAAGTGCAGGTTTGGGGTAAAATACCGCTAACCGAGGATGAGGATCTCATCATCATCTAGCGGCTGTACCTTGATAATTGAATCGCCAGATACCCTTTGATGCGGGGCACCCTATCAGCGGCCAACAATCCCGTGTTTTTAGCAAACTCCCCCGCACGGTTAATAGCAATTGTTTTGGGTGGTTTCTAAAGAATGGCTGCTTCCCTGTTATGATCCAGAAACCACTCCCCCGTCTTTCCCGTTTTCTATACAGGCCTA
>CALAJO010000110.1 GCA_937922745.1 uncultured cyanobacterium | reverse complement strand
TGAGGCTCGATTAACGCCCACTCTGTGTCTGATAAATTCTTCCAACCCATCCCTATTCGCCTCCAACTCTCAATCACAACCACAGCATCTTATCAGAAAATTACCGGATGAGTTCTACAGTTTTATTATTCTTCAGCTTGGTCAACTGGTCATCAAAGGAGTGCAGGGGGGTTCCGGTTTGGGATTCGTAGTTTTTACCAGTAAACACCTGTCCCTGGTAACCGTTTTCAAACCATTCCCGTACAGTGCTTGCCCCGGGAGCGCCATTGCCATTGGCCAGGTCGGCCAGACCCCAATTGCCAGGGCCCATTCTGCCACAGCTTTGGTTCATGTTCACATTATGGTTGCCGACTCTGAGCGTATCGCCATAGAAGGTGATTTCCGGAATCGTTGGATCGCCGTAAACCTGGAGCGCCCTGTCCCAAGCGGTACGACACATATAAACCGGCCGCAGCCCGCTAAATTGGGCAACCCCACCACCATAAACCCCCACTGCGGAGGAGGAGGAATCGAAATTGCTGAAGCCCAAGACACGGCTAAAAATGGCTGGAATGGGGGAGTTTGCCGCGGTTTGCCTCGCATGCACGGTAACACGAACCGCATTGTAGCCACCTGTGGAAGCAAACGCAGGATTGTTAGTGGGCGTGTGGAATATCTCCGGATTATATTGCCCGCTGATGGGATCGACATAACCAAACTCAATGTCGCTGTCATCCAGCTTATTGCCCATATTCATCCCCGCAATATTGTGGGCCGCATCCATTGCAGCCCGCTTCCTGTCCGGGAAGTGCTGGTTTGAATTAAGGAACAGTTCCGAGGCGGCAGCGAGGGCTGCGGCATCCGCAGCATTTCGCATGCCCTGGTTTATCCCGAAATACAGCGCCGTATCCACGGCAAATGCCCCGGTAATCAACATTACAAATAAAAAGCCTAATGTTAATATTGCAGCCTGACCCTTTTGGTATCTCATCGCATCTAACCCATCACAGTAACTCACGCTTATGGGTTAAAATGCCCGAAACGGATCCGTTTTAAACATTTGACGATTGTGGAAACGGCAAAAAGTTTACAAACCAGCGTTAGCTATGAGGCAAAAGCCGAACCCGGCCTTTAACAACCAGATTGCCTTCCGAGAGTTGAACACTCTTAATTTCCATATTTCCATGGTCAATCGGCATCAACCGAGACGGCTTTAAAACGTACTGTAGCGCTTCCTCTACCACGGCTTCCACCATGTCCATGTTGGAAATTCCCGGGATGGGCGCAATTGTGAGATCTTTGAAACGAATCAGCGACCTATCGCCTTGAGGCTCCAGGCCGGTTTCAAGCTTAATTGGGATAGGTTTCCCGGCATCGGGAGCCTTGGAGGCCAGTTGCGTGGAAAATCGGAGCCGGTTAGGGATAAAGTCCACCTGGGGCTTAATAAGGCGAAGTCGCTGTTCGCCGCTAAACAGGGAGAAATGGACATCGTTTAACAGCTCTCGCATATGCTGGGTCTGGAAACTGCGATTTACATCGTCATCCTGTAGATGGATGGTAACATCCGCTTCAACGGGGCTGCGCAGCTTGCCGTTTTCCGGGTTTACCCAAATGGGCGTGCGGTCGTCGGTTTGCAAGTAGAAATGGCTCACATAAAAGGCGTCGTCATAAACCAAATCCTCGCCTTTGACCGTCAGTTGGCGGGCTTTGCCCTCGGCCAAGTCGGATGCGCTGTAGGGCTCGATATCCACATCAATATGGCCATCCACTTTTTCCCGAATCTTGTCTTCCACCTTGCGACTGCCAATCCACGCCGCCATGCGATTAAACCCTAACAAACCCTGCAAACCACGCGTAAACGGGCTACTCAACCGCGGTTTGGAAGGCGTCTCCGAAGCATAACCATCCAGATTTTGCGCAAATGCACTGCCGTGGTATCCGGAGAGGCTGAGCAGTGCGGCAATCGCAAATGAAATAGCAGGCCGCCCAAGCCGCGAGAAAATGCGTTTGTCGAACGACCTTGTTTTGCCCATAATCAAACTGTGTGGTTGCAACTAAGAGGCCTCCCTGACGTATGCCGACTCCGCCTAAAAATTTAAGACAGTTCCTGGAACTGCTAACCCAACATGACGAATTGGTTGATGTAAATGTTCCTGTCTCACCTCACCTTGAGATCACTGAGATTACCGATCGCGTCAGCAAAAGTCAAGGGGCGTCCAATAAGGCCCTACGTTTCCACTCGGTGGAGGGGACGGACATGCCTCTGGTGATTAACACTATGGGATCCGAGGAGCGGATGAAGCTGGCCCTGGGGATCGAGCATTTCGAAGAAATCCAGCAGCGCATCCAGGATTTTGTAAAGCCTTCCATGCCCAGCAGTTTGCTGGACAAGGTGATGATGCTGCCCAAGCTGGCCGAACTCAACCAGTTTTTGCCCCGTCTGGTCAAAGGGAACGCCCCTTGTCAGGAGGTTGTAATTACAGACCCCAACCAGCCCATGCTGGACAAGCTGCCGATTTTGACCTGCTGGCCGGATGATGGCGGCCCGTTTATCACCATGCCGGTGGTTTACACCAAGGATCAGGAAACCGGCGAGCGCAATGCGGGCATGTACCGCTTGCAAAAATATTCCAACAATACGACGGGCATGCACTGGCACAAACACCACGATGGCAATCGCCTGTATGAAAACGCCAAACGCCTCGGTAAGGATCGCGTGGAAGTGGCCGTAGCCTTAGGCGCGCCGCCACATGTAATTTACAGCGCGACCGCGCCGTTACCGCCCGGTATCGATGAGATGATCTTTGCGGGTTTCCTGCACCGCGAGCCGGTGAAAATGGTGAAATGCAAGACCATTGATATGGAAGTGCCCGCCGAGAGCGAAATCATCCTGGAAGGCTATGTGTTAATCGATGAGTTACGCCGCGAAGGGCCTTTTGGGGATCATACCGGCTATTACAGCCTGGCGGATGACTTCCCGGTATTCCATATCACGGCGATGACGCACCGGCAAAACCCTATCTACTGCACGACAATTGTGGGCAAACCGCCGCAGGAGGATTATTACCTGGGTAAGGCCACAGAACGGATTTTCCTGCCGCTGCTCAGGCTGTTTATCTCCGAAGTGGTGGATATGAACCTGCCGGCGGAGGGTGTCTTCCACAATTGCGTCATACTCAGTATCGACAAGCGTTACCCCGGCCACGCCAAAAAAGTTATGTCCAGCGTTTGGGGATTCGGGCAGATGATGTTCTGCAAGTACGTGGTGATTGTGGATAAGGACGTTAATGTCCATGACCTTTCCGATGTGGCATGGCGCGTGTTTAACAACACCGACCCGAAACGGGACTTTATGTTTGCAGAAGGCCCGTTGGATATCCTGGATCATGCGGCGCCGATGTGGGCATATGGCGGCAAGATGGGCATCGACGCCACTATCAAATGGCCCACCGAAGGCTTCAACCGGGAATGGCCGGATGAGATTATTATGGATAAGCCCACCCGCGAACACGTTAACCAGCGCTGGTCAGAATATTTCCAAACCAATTCCCCAGTCCGTTCCAAATAATTTTGTTGATAAAGGCAATTTCAATACTTCACGTATTTTATTCCCGTGTATTACGAGAGAAAGTTTTCCCTAGAATGATTACATCTATATCTGCAAATAATGTTGCGAAAACAAAGTTTCACCCATCATCCAAACCAGTGGTTCAAAACAAGTATGTAAATTATGGCAATAACCAGGGTTATTTGAAACCTGATTTACGGTTTGGGGCTTGTAAACTAAAAATTGAAGACTACGATCAAGCGTACGAACAATTATTCAAAAACCTCAATCGCTTGAAGTTAGTTGATGCATTTTATGGAGATAATTCTTTTACGTGTCGATTTGAAGACCCTAATACACGCGAAGGTTTCGAATTAAGTGCGAACTTCGCAGCCAGTTCTGTAAAAGAATTGAGATATCAATATAAGATCTCCACTCCTTACGCCTCTGGAGAGGCTTGGTTTAATAAACCCGTTAAAAAATTTGGAGTTGTTTTTTCCTTCGCCAAGGATCAGATAGCGGAGGCTTTTGCCCTGCCAAAACCATTGGTCTATAAAGACTTGATTCACAGAATTCATGAACAGTTACAAGCTCAGGCTTTGGGAGTTTATGACTTTGATTTTTCTTACAGTTTATATCCTACTGATGAAACAAATAGCATTAAACATATCCGTATTGATAAAGGCCAAGTCGCTAAGGGCCAAGTCGTTATAAATTTAAAACCTGGCCTGCCGGGAACATCACTAGAACATTTTACTTTTAGACCCTCAACACAAGAGGATAATGAAATGGTAGCGCCGTTGTTAGATACTGTAGCTCGGCTTGCCAGATAGTTAACTTAATGGTTCCAATGGCAATGATTGCTGGAGTGCGCTGGACTGCGGTGGCGTAACCCCGGGGAAAATATGCTGGTAGGCCTTGGGAGTTACCATGCGGCCGCGGGGCGTACGCTGGAGCATCCCGGCCTGCATTAAGAAGGGCTCGTAGATATCCTCAATGGTTCGGATGTCCTCGCCAATGGCGGCAGCCAGGGTTTCAATCCCTACGGGGCCTCCACCGAAACTCTCGATAATCTTGGACAGCAGGAGCCGATCCGTCGGGTCCAAACCCATGCGATCGATTTCAAACAAGTCCAGGGCCTCTTCCGCACTGGAAACCTCAATACCTTCCTCCGGGCCCCGACGAACCTGCACATAATCGCGCACACGACGCAGTAAACGGTTTGCAATCCGTGGGGTTCCGCGGCTTCTTCGGGCAATGGCTTCCGCGCCTTCCCCGGTAATCTGGATGTTCAGAATCGTGGCGGAACGCATCACAATCTGGACGAGTTCTTCAATTGTATAAAAGTTGAGGCGGTAAACAATCCCGAATCGGTCGCGCAACGGGCTGGAAATAGAGCCGGCTTTGGTTGTTGCGCCGATGAGGGTAAATTTCGGCAGCGGGACACGGAGGGTCTTGGTCATGTGGCCCTTGCCCAGCGTCCTATCCAGGGCGAAGTCCTCCATCGCCGGATAAAGGATTTCTTCCGTCACTTTGTTCAGGCGGTGAATTTCATCGATAAAGATAATACTGCCGGGCTTCAGCGCCATCAGCAGCCCCACAATATCCCGTGGACGCTCCAGCGCCGGGGCGGAAGTGATATGGATGTCCGCCTCCATTTCGGCCGCCAGCACCAGGGCCATCGTGGTTTTTCCCAGGCCGGGCGGGCCGTACAGCAGGATGTGATCCAGGGGCTCACTGCGTTGCTTGGCAGCATCCAGGCTAATACGAATGGTTTCCTTCAGCTGGCTCTGGCCAATATAGTCCTCCAGCTGCTTCGGGCGGATGGTTTGTTCGATCCGAAGGTCGAAATCGGTTTGAGCAGGTTCTGTCAGTCCGTTTCTCTGACGAATGATGTTGGCCATAAAGCGCATTCTCCTGGTTAATGCAAAGGGCCGCACGGCGCGGCAACCTGCCCGAATTTAAATTTCCCGCCCTCTTTTTTAGGAGGTAAAAAGGCATTACTGTATTGTAGCAGTTGCAGGGTGGCTTCGGAAATAGCCGGCGCGTTGCAACACCCTGGGCAAGGCGGCCAGTACAGCCTCGACCTCGGCCAGGGTATTGGTGTGGGATAGGGAAAAACGAACCGTGCTTTTGGCTTCGTCATCCGTACAGCCCATGGCGTTCAGAACGTGCGAACCGTTCAGTTGGCCACTATGGCAGGCAGAGCCACTGGAAACGCAAATACCTTCCAAATCGAACCGCAAGACCAGGGCTTCACCTTCCACCGGGGCAAAGGAAAAATTAAGATTCCCCGGCACGCGCAGGTTCTCGTCCAATGGCCCATTCAGCCTGGCTTGGGGCGCGATGTCCATAATTCCTTGAATGAGGCGCTTTTGCATGGCCTGTATGGCTTGGGTGTGACCAGGAATGCCCTCTATTGCCAGTTTTAGCGCCTTGGCCATGCCGACAATGCCCGCCAGGTTTTCCGTCCCGGAGCGATAGCCGCCCTCCTGCCCGCCGCCATGGAGCAGAGGCCTTAAGTGTTCGTGGGCATTCGCACTGGCATAAAGGAATCCAACACCTTTGGGGCCGTGGAGTTTGTGCGCGGAACAGGACAGCAAGTCCACCGGCATGTTTTGCAGATTCAGCGGCAATTTTCCCACGGTTTGCACCGCATCCGTATGAAAAAGAATCCCACGCTCCCTTGCAAGCGCGCCAAGCGCTTCAATCGGCTGGAGGGCCCCCATTTCGTTGTTCCCGTGCATTACGCTTATCAACACGGTGTCCGGCCGAATTGCTTCGCTTAAGGTATTGGGACTCACGAACCCTTCAGCATTGACCGGCAGGTAGGTAACCTGCCAGCCTTTCTGCTCAAGCCAGGCGCAAGGCTCCAAAACGGCGGGATGTTCGATGACACTGGTGATAACATGCCGCCCCTTGTTGATCAGGGCCTCTGTAATGCCCTTGAAAACCATATTGTTGGATTCCGTGCCGCCATGGGTAAAGATGATCTCTTCCGAAGAAGCCACGTTAAGGTATTGCGCAATCTGCGCACGGGCTTGGGCCATGGCTTTTGCAGCCTGCTTGCCGGCGGTGTGCAAGCTGGAGGGATTACCGTAGATCGCGCCGAGATACGGTTGCATCGCCTCGGTCACCTCCGGCAGCATCTGCGAAGTTGCGGCATTATCCATATAAATCGAGGGTTTATTCAAGTTCAAACCTCTTATTGCACCTTTTTCAGGACATATTATAATAAAAACTTGTTCCTCTTGGCACTTTTGTGCCGATTTGGGTGGATTCCCCCCTTGAAACCCTGAAATTTAAGAATGTTAACCCAGTAGCAGTCATCAACTAAGAGTGGCCCCGTTCGTATGAAGTCTGTCTTAATCGCCATTGGCGGCAATGCCCTGTTTGATATGGAAAATGGCAACAATATCGACCCTAACCATATCGAGGCGGTCTGTCACGAGATTGTCGGGGTCGTCAAACTGGGCTATCAGCCGGTCATTACTTTTGGGAACGGGCCGCAGGTGGGCAATCTGCTGGAGATGACCGAAAAATACTGCCTGCCACCCAAATGGCCCATTCCGCTGGATGTCTGTGTCTCCTGGACGCAGGCGGAAATCGGGTATTTCATGACAAAGGTCTTGGCCAATCAGTTGCGGGACGCGGGCCTGATTCGGAGCATTATGGCCGTAAACACCACTGTTGTGGTAGATGCGGATGATCCGGCTTTTTTAAACCCAACCAAATACGTTGGAAACTTTTTTAACGAGGCCGATGCGCAAATGATGTCGATCGAGCGGGGTTGGGAAATGAAGAAGGATAGTAACCGGGGCTATCGTCGGGTGGTGCCTTCGCCTATCCCGGTTAAAATCCTGGAGGAAGACGCCATTAAAGCCCTGGTCGATAGTGGGGCCATCATTATGTGTGGCGGTGGCGGCGGCATCCCCGTTGCGGAAGAGGATAACCAACTGCGCGGCGTGGAAGCGGTGATTGACAAGGATTATACCGCCTGCCTCCTGGCAACCCGCCTTAATATTCAAGAACTGGTGATTTGCACGGGTGTGGACAATGTGTATCTTAACTTCGGCACGCCGGAAGAGCAGGCGCTGGAAGCTGTGACACTGGAAGACGCGAGGCAGTACCTTGCGCAAGGGCATTTCCCGCCCGGCAGTATGGGTCCCAAGGTGGAAGCGTTAATCCGCTTTCTGGAGCAAGGCGGTAAGCAGGCCATTATGACGCGCCTGCAAAACCTGGGGGCCGCCTTAAGCGGAAAAGCGGGAACCCGGTTTTTAAACAACGCTGAAGTCGCAAATCCTCAAGTATAATAGTGTTTAGAGAGAGGCCCTTGCGGGCCGGACAATAGCCCAAGGAGCCCAATTGTGAGCGAATACATCTTCAAACTGAAAAAAGGTGACCTGGAACTGGAACTGAAAAGCGATGACGCCAAGTTCATCGAAATGCAGATGGACAACTGGCGGAACATGCTGCTCACGCAACAGGAACGGCCGCATTACTAAGCAGAACCGTGGAAGGGTAGCGTGTCTGAGGGAATGAAATACCACGAGATCAATCTTCACCAGGATGATCTCTTTATTCAGTTGATATCGGACGATATGAGCTTTATTGCCCGTCAGATGGAACGGTGGATGCGCCTTTTTGTGGATCCGGCCTTTCAGCCGACAGCGTTCTGGCAACCTCCACCGCCTCCGCAACATATTGAGACACCTCCTGCCGTCCAAATTCCCATTGAGCGTTTCCCGCTCAATATCAGCCCGGATCCGACACCGCAATTCCAGGAAGCATTAGCCCCCAAGATTGCGCCTCCACCGGGCCTGCTGCCACCGTCCATGCCGCCATCGCGGGAGCTGGAGCTGGCTGAGCAAATTCGCCAGTTGCAGCAACAGATCTCCGAATTATCCCAACAGGCGTTACAGGTTCAGAAAGCCCAGCCGGTTTCGCCACCACCTCCTGCACTGCAACCTGAATTGCCGGCATTTTCTCCCCCGCCCTCTGCCTTCTCCCCGCAAATGCCCCCTGCATATCAACCTGTAATGCCGCCGCTGTCCCAGTATGTGCCGAGTTACCAGCCGCAAGCTGATTCCAGCTCAACCTCAATGGCCGTAGAGGCACCGCCACAGGCAACCGCGACAATGGAAGCGGCATCGGAATTGCAACAGGTGGAGCCAACAGCCCAGGAAACAGCGGATCTCCTGAGCGGTTTCGAGCATTTTGAAACCCAACCGGAAATTGAAGCCAAACCCAAAAGTTTTGAACAGCCTGTAGAAAACTCTGTTTTTTCTGTTAATAACGGTGAAGGTAAGGCCGAGCTTGTTGAGGTGAAAAACCTTGTCGCTCCTGAAATTGAACCTGAGCCTAGTCCCTTTCAACAGCCTGTTGAAAACTTTGGTGAGCCCTTAACACTTCAGCCTGAGCCTGAAGCGACGGTTGAGCAAACGCCTGTTACAACACCGGAAGCTCAGGAGGAAGATGACTTTGATGCCCTGCTAACTTCGTTAATGCAGGATTTGGAAGAGGAAGAAGTGAAGCCTGCCGAATCCTCGCCGGTTGGGGCGCAGGAAATGGCGCCTGCCGTTACCGAGGAGACTGAGAGTCCGCTACCCGAGATGGCTCCTTTTGAAGAAGAACCCGGCAAGCCAACCGAAACCATTGCAGATGCTCCGGTTTCCGTGTTTCCTTCCCTGGCAGACTTGGGAGACATTCGCGAGGAGAGCTGGGACGACGAAGAAATTGTCCCTGCCGAGCCCTTCTTAGAAGAGCCCGTAGAAGATGCTTCCGTAGCAGCGATGCCAATAGGGCCTGACACCTTACCGGAAGATCCCGCTGAAGCTGCCAGCACGGACGATGCGGAACTCGATGGGTTTGCCCAAGCCCTGGAAGAAGCCCTTGATGATGACCAGAGTGTTGAGGATGAGATTGCCGCGGCTTTGAAAGGGCTGGATGAAGATCAGGGGCCAATGTTTAACCCGCCCGTCATTGAGTATGATTTTGGCATTCCCGGGATTGAGCCTTCCGAAGATCCATCCCTGCGCCGCCTCAGCCTTGAATCCCTTCAGGAAAACCCCATTCCTCTGGATGCATTCGAAAGTCCTTTTCCTAATCCGCTGGAGGAAGAGGGAGAATTGGAAGCTGGAAGCCAAAAGGCCCCTGCGCCGGCACTTCCGCCTGCACCTCAACCAACAGCCAAAAGGGAGCTGGCAAAAACGCCGGCTCCTGCTGCTGCAACTCCCCCTGCCCAGCCTGCTAAATCCAGTGATGATCCGGTTTACATCCAATCCTTAAAGGAATTATGCGAGTTTGCAACGCCCACCCGCACAGGGACTGATAACCTGGTGCTGGCGGCTTATTTCCTGGCCCAGTATAAGCAAACCGAAAAATATACGTTAAAGGATTTAAACGCCCAACTGGTTCGTTCTGCTATGACGCCGGTGAACCACGGTATTCTGGAAAAAGTGATTGCCGAGGACAAAATGGCCTTGGTGCCGGACTTGACCGGGAACAGCAACGCGGCAGAATATGCCCTTACCCCGGCTGGCTTGGAATATGCCAAGGGGCTGCTTCAATTTTAAACATCTACAGGTATTTAAGGGACGTTTACTTCAATAATCCTTGCATTGGCTATCTCCGAGCCCAGCTTGCCACGAGACTTTTGGTTGAAGCCGTAATTTCCAAGGAGATGAAGGGCCGCAGGATTACCGAGAATCTCATCATAAGCGCGTTGCTCATTCAATAATCCGGTATCTTCTTGGCCAATGGCAATAAATACATCCCGGTCGCTTGGACTGTAATAGCCCACATCGAATTGTCCCGCCTTTAACTTCTCCTCAAAGGCAGCGCCTATCATGTGCCGAGCCATTTCGTTGACCGGTTTATTGAAAACCAAATGCGTCATCATGCCAAATCGGACGTGCATTAAGATCCCTCCTTACATTAAACGAAACCGTTAAGCCGGTTGGGATGTGGTACTGACCGGCGCGCCTTTATTTTCCTTGCGGGTACGCCACCAGGCCAGCAAGGAGCTGGCGACAAAGATACTAGAGTATGTCCCGACAACGATCCCCAGGATCATTGCCAAGACGAAATTTTGGGTGGATTCGCCGCCAAAGAAATAGAGGGCAAACAAGGTTATTAACGCCGTTAACGAGGTGTTGATACTCCGCGCCAAAGTCTGGTTGATACTGATATTGACGATTTCGCCAAAGGGCAGCTTTTTACTGTACAGCACGCGCGCGTTTTCCCGGATCCGATCGAAGACCACGATCGTATCGTGAACGCTGAAACCAACGACCGTCAAGATTGCCGTCACGAACATGCTGTCCACTTCCACATGGAAGAACCAGCCCAGGATGGAAAACGCTCCCAGCATAAAAATCGTGTCGTGAACCAGTGCGACAATGGCCATCATGGCGTAATCCAGTTGAAAACGGAAGGAGAGATAGCCGACAATCAGGGCGTATGCCAGTAAAAGCCCCCAAGCGGCCTTCACGAACAATTCCTTCGCCATTGTTGGGCCAACCCGGTTTTTTTGCAGCAAGGCAAAATTGCCGAAATTGTCCTTTAACGCCTTTTGGATTTCGATGGTCTTGGCGGTGGACAAATCCTGCGTCCGAATCGAGACAATAGACTTTAACTCGGTTTCAACCGGTTTGTCCGCTTCTGCCTTCCTGGCGTCATCCTTGAATAGCTCTCGTATAGACTGCTGCGACTCCGGATTTTCAGCAGGTGCTGCCGGTTGACGCTGGGCCATATCCTTGGCGTCCCCCTCATCGGAGAACTGCTCGGTGGTAACGGTATTTGTCACACCCTTCATCCCGGCCTGGGCTTGTTGAAGCTGGATAATCGGGTTCGTAACCCCAACATTCCCCAATACTTCACGCATCTTGGGAATATCGGTTTCCTGATCCAACTGTTTTTCAAACCCGTATTGCAGCATCGTGCCGCCGGTAAAGTCAATTCCAAGCCGTAAAGGCGAGTGGGTCGGGTACTCCGCGATGGACATGCCCATTACAATCAAGCCGGGGATGGCAATCAGGATGGAAATAATAACGAAAAGCAAGCCATGCTTCATAATATTGATGGGGCCATGGCTGTTTTGGCTTTGAACGGTTTTTTCTTCTGATGACATGTTCTTGATCTCTCCTACACCGTGGCCTGAGGCAAGTCGCTACGACGCAACCCGAACAGGAATGGGTTTTTAAGCTGCCCGCGATAGGACACGAAGCTTACCATTAACGTGCGGGTCACGACAATTGCGGTAAAAAAGCTGACGATGACACCGAGCGCCAAGCTAAAGGCAAACCCCTTGACCAGGCCGGTTCCCATAACATACAGGATGATACAGGTAATCAAGGTCGTCATATTGCTATCAAAAATACTGCTAAACGCGCGATCAAAGCCCAAGTCGATGGCTTTTTCCACGCTGCGTCCCAGTTTCAGCTCTTCCTTGGTGCGCTCGAAAATGAGGATGTTTGCATCTACCGCCATCCCCACACTGAGAATCACCCCGGCAATCCCGGCGAGAGAAAGTGCCGTAGGCGTGAGCTTAAGCACCGCAAACAGAAGGATGGCGTAAATCAGCAGCGCAACGTTTGCAAACAGGCCTGGCAAGCGATACCAGACCAGCATAAAGAGCATCACGATGGCAATCCCGACCAATCCCGCGGTTACGCTTTTCTCCAGAGAGGCTTTCCCTAAAAGCGGGCCAACGCTGCTTTCTTCGATGATTTCGATATCGACCGGCAAAGCCCCTGCGTTCAGAATATCCACAACGGGCTGGGCTTCCTCCTTGGGAAAGCCGCCCTGGCGCGTAATGCTGGCTTTCCCGCCGGTAATAGCTTCGTTGACGGAAGGCGCGGATTGTAACTCATTGTCGAAGAAAATGCCAAGCTGTCCATGTAACGGGGCTAACCGGCGCGTGATATCAAAGAACTTTTCAGAACCCTGTGCATTAAAGTTGAGCAGGATCTTGTGCTTGCCGGGTGCAAAGTCATCCGGCGCAAGCGAAGCCCCTGCAACATCCTTGCCGGAAAGACCTGTGGAAATAAAATCCTTTGATTGCGGGTCGAAAACACGGAATTCCAGGTTCCCGGTTTTGCCCAGAACCGATTTGGCCTGTTCCGGATCCCTGGCGCCAGGGATTTCAACCAAAATTCGGTTTTCCCCGGCTTTTTGCACTAGGTTTTCTTCAGTCCCGGTGGGGTTCACCCGCCGATCGATAACGCCCTGCAAGGTATCCATCACCTGCGGTGTAATCTGGGGGACGGTTTCCGTGGGGACGGCCTGGAGCAGAAAACGCACCCCGCCGCTCAGATCAAGCCCGAGCTTGGTCGGTCGCTCATTGATAATCCACAACGCCCCAGCCACAATCAGGGCGATAATGATGAGCCAATATTTGTTTGCATGTACATGCATCGGGCCTATTCCTCTCGAACCACAACTAATGCCGATTTAATCGGCCTTTTGACCAGCCTGGAATTTTTATCCACTTTGCCGTAAATGGTTTGGCCGTTATGCCACAGCGTGGATGAACTGCCGCCATCCAGATTCAGCGCCTCCACCGCGCCCAGTTGCCGCATCGCCTTGGCCATTTCCCAAAGGGTTAGACCGGTAGGCTCGGTTGCATTTTGCCGCATGCTGGCCATTGCGATGATGACACTGCCTTTACTGGTGATGCCAATGGCGCTACGGGCATTCTTATTATCAATCCCCAGCGGATCCCGGATGCGTTTTTGATCTTTATACGCAATAAAGGCTTCCGCTTCGGCAGACTTGGGAGCAAACATGTCCGGCCCGGCCTGCATGCTGTGAACCAGCTTGCATTTACGGGGCAGCTTATCGCGGTGTTTTTCAATCCGGTACAGTCGTTTGCCTTTGCAATCCACTACACGAAATTCGGAACGGTTCAACATATCCACAATATAGGGATAAAGATCCGGGTTTTCCACAAAATTCCGATTATCTACCGGGTTCAGCCGAAGCGCACCTTTTTCGTACACGTAGGATGTGGTCTGGGCGTTATTCGGATCAAAATAACCGGAGTTGATTGCGACAACGGCATTCTCTTTAACCGGGGTAATCAGTTTGGGCAGTATATCCAGCTTTTCGGACACAGCCGGTATAATATGGTATTTTGAATCCGCCGGAATTTCCACGTAATAGATATCGGCCGTCGGCATTTCCAGCTTATTCAAAGGCAGTTCGGTGTCATTCGCGGAGGCCTTGGGCCCAAAAAAGGACAAAAGCGACGTGAGCAGCAGTCCCATCAATATAACCCATCGCATTACCGTGCAGTCCCTATACTCTCACTATTTTAAAGACAAGTAATGGCATTGTATGGCAAAGACATCCATTGGGCAAACATTGTAACAACTTGCCCAGCGCTTGGTTACAACATGTCAAAAAATTTTTTCAGGGTTTTTCATGCTCTTGTAGCCGGCATTTTCATGAAGAAGGGAGCGATAGCGGTAATGATAAGGGGGCTGTTTGGTGATCCAAGGTCCGGGTTGGCATAGCACCGGCCGGGCATACTCGGTTCGGCCCAGGGTAAAACCGCAACAGCGGTTTTCAGGCTTTAGCACGAGCCTGCCAATCACCTCCCGTTTGCTGGATTTCCGGGAGATGCTGAAGGCCGCAATTGTGACGCGCTTTTTGATTGGCCTGCTCCGGATCGAGGAAAATATCCCCACGGCGAAGCGTAAACCGCAATTAAGCCAGGAAGCCAAGTACACTTCCTTCTACGAGCGTGTGTTTATGGAAGCCTTCGGCGTACCCTTCCACGTATTCAACCTGTATGCCTTCCAGGATATTTTCGCCAAGCTTTTCCAGGACAGCTTTTTAAAACTGCCGCTAAATAATTTGTTAAACCAGAATATTCCCAAGCCATATCGGAAAACCGTTGAAAATGCCATGCAAGAGGTATATAGGAGCCATAAAAACCTGGTTGCCCGGCAGGTTTATGGTGGTAAACTGGCTTCCGGGATACCGCTGAACGGGGCGTTTGGTGCGGTTAAACGTAAATTGGTTGACGAACTTAAGGATCCAAAACTGGCCCAAGGCCTCGATAATCTTTTGGTAAAGTACCAACGGCGGATCGCTTTTTCTTCCGCGGGCGCCTTGGCGCTGGCCGTCATTATCAGCGCCTATCTTTCCGGCTATGTATTGCAGTGGCTTAATGATAATGTGGTTGCCAAGCGCGTTATTCCCTGGGTTCTGAAAAATACCGGCGTCCAGCAACTCCCCCCAAACCTCCCTGTCCAGCCCGCCCAAAACCTGCCCCCTCTGGCAGAGAGAACGTTTAAGGTGTAGCCGATGACGATGCAGTTAAGGCCAGCCCGCTTCAGCGCCGTGATTCCCACTCGGCAGGTCGCCCCGTTGGTAAAAAATGTCGGGCACCTGTTAAGCGATTACGCCTATGGAAAAGTGCATAACATCACCAAGTTCAAAGATAACGCCTTTATCCTGTCGTCCCTTATCCAGGTTTGCTCCCGTATTTTTGTTGCGAATAAAAGTGCCCGCGAGACCCAAAACAAGCCGGAAGGCCCCTACCGCTACATCGAGGCCGTTAAAACCACGTTTCGCGAAGCGCTGGGGTTTTGCCTGAGCTATCTTGTGCTGCGCCAGTTCCAGCGCTTCTCCGTCGATTTCTTTCGGAACATGTTGTTTGTCAGCAAGGGGCTTCCTACCAAACCCACCATTCTAAACGGCGTGTTTGCCAAGATGTTTGGCGCCAAAGGCATTACCACCCAGGTTATTACGAAAGGTGCCGCCACGGAAACATTTCCCGGTTTATGGCAAACAATGAAGCAGATCGGTGGGGAAATCCGTGCGTTTGTCACCAATGCGCAAAAACCGCTGGACAAGGAGAAAATGACCCGGCTCATTGCAGGGCAATTCCCCGATGTGGTGGAAGCAGTGGGTGTGACGATGCATACCAACGGCCTCAAGAATTACAAGCGGCTTGAAGGCCTGGTTGAGTTCATCAACAAGAACCTAGCCTCCAAAGAAAAGCGAAACCTTCTGAAGGAGCTGGCCCGAAGTGGTGCCAGCGAGGAGATCATTCGCGGGCATAAACTGCAAACCTTCTTCGATTGGGTTCCCGCGCTGATGGGCTCCATCCCCTCCATGATCATGAGCGGCCTGATGCTGGAGCGCTTCTGCCAGAAGCATGCGGAAGGGATGGCGCAACGCATTGCCCGGTTCCTGGGCAAAAAAACGGGGACTCCTCCAGTAAATGCGCATCCTGAGTTTTCATCGTTATCATCATCACAGCCTGCCCTGGAGGCGCCGGCGATGACACCGCTTGCCTTGGCCCATCAAGTGCCGGTTGGCCCAACGCTGCAAACCGCTGCATTTGGAGGGACGGTTGGACTTCCGCTTGCTTCCGCGTCGCCAGTTTTTTATGCTAATGTGCCACGGCCGCAATTTTATCCTACAGGTTGGCAACAGAATGGAACTTTACCACCTGCCGCAAATCCACAGAATTGGCGCTACTAAGCCATCCGGCTTCCCTATGGCGCTGGGAACCGACATTGTTTACCTGCCGCGTGTGGAAGGACTTTACCAGCGATACGGCAACCGCTTCCTTGAGAAAGTGCTGACCTCGCAGGAGCGGGCTTTTTGCGTCAGCCCGGTTTCGTTAAAGGTCAAGGTTTCCCGTATTGCCAGCCGCATTGCTGCCAAAGAGGCGGTTGTAAAGGCTTTGGGCATTGGCTTGTCTACCATGGGCAATCCCAGAGGGACCATGTGGTCATCTATCGAGCTGTTGCGGGAAGAAAAACACGCTCCAAAAATCAGGCTGTACGGCAAAGCAGCAGAGGTTGCCCAAACCATGGGCATCAAGCACTGGCTCGTTAGTGTCAGCCATGATGGGGATTATGCCACGGCAACCGTCATTGGGCTTGGGGCTATCCCTCAAGCCGATGTCAAGACGGAACCGGAATATTCGATCTAAGACTCGGTAACAGGCTCCAGATCCGGCTTATCGGTATGGCAGTGGGAGGTGCCATGAGCATCCACCTTGGCCTTGAGTTCATCAAACTCTTCGCGCGTAACGAAGCCGAATTTGCTTGCCGCCTTTTTCATGTACTCGTCCATCTGTTCGCGCATCTTGGTTTCGAACTGTTCTTTTTCCTTCACAGCGCGCTCTTTCAAGTCTTCCGTAAAGCCCTTGGCGTCTTTTTGCGTCATTTCGCCCCGCTTTACCAGCTCATCGGCCAGCTCTTGGGCTTTGTCCATAGTCACGGCGGTCGCACCCAGACCAATCAGAAACGCTTTTTTCATCAGCTCGAATGGATCTTTCTCCGTCATGTCGAATTTCCTTTTCTCTATCCGTTATCCGTTAGCGTCACCGCTAATGGTATTG
Source organism: uncultured cyanobacterium (assembly GCA_937922745.1). GTDB lineage: Bacteria > Cyanobacteriota > Vampirovibrionia > Vampirovibrionales > JAGQHJ01 > CALAJO01. The sequence goes on along the minus strand of CALAJO010000110.1, from coordinate 1,993 downwards.
TTACATATTTACGGACGACTTGCTGCAATATTTAGCGAGTATTAACGATGGAACATAATCGGCCCCAAATCTTGCAACAGACATTTATTCTACTTAACTCGATGCGTTGCTAACCCGACATATACGCGTAATAAATGGGCTAGGCCGGCTTTGGGTTCGATGTTCGGCATGCTCCAGCCCGGCTCTGGACAAGCCCGGACAGAGTAGCGACAATAGGGAGTACCTGTTAAGCATGATAATGGAGAGAAGAAGCATGCGTGTCATCGTGGATTTATGTGTTGTTCCCCTCGGTGTCGGGGTGTCGGTTTCGCCTTATATTGCGGCGTGCGAGCGGATTATCCGGGATGCCGGGTTGACCTCAAGCCTGCACGCTTACGGAACCAATATCGAAGGGGAGTGGGATGATGTGTTCGCCGCCATTAAACAGTGCCACGAGAAAATCCACGAGATGGGCGCGCCGCGCATCACCACCACCATTAAACTGGGAACCCGCACAGACCGCGCCCAAACCATGCAGGATAAAATCCAAAGCGTGGAAAGCAAGCTGGCCCAATAGCGCGATTAAGTCTTTTTCTTAAGCCTGCGGCACAATGGGCGGCTGCTGGGGCATAAAGCTCCATGCTGCCGGGATATCCCGAACCTTGCCCAGGAACTCGTAACTGCGGACTTTGTCCTCAATGGCTTGGCGCAAGCGTTTCTGATCGCGGAAAGGAACCGTTTCTTCAGCAGGCTGGTCATTCAGTCGCATCCATGTCCCGTCGGCAAGCCCAACGGCACGGTAAACCTGGGCACGTTGCCCACCGGCATCAGTCCAATACGATGGCATCAAGGCCCGCTGCGAGCCATTCGGCAATGTCATGGTGTTTCCGTTAATTTTAATCCCTAAAAACGGGGCAATCATGCGGGCAAACACCCGGTTGAGAGAACCGAGGAAGGGTTTGGTATGGTTCTGATACCCTGCCTTTACCGGGTCATTACCGGAAATAACTTGCAAGTCTTCGCCCTTTTGGCTTATCCAGGCTGGCGTTGCGCGATCCAGGCCGGCATGCTTAAAGGCTTGCTCTAATTGAAAAAAGCGCTGTGGCTCAATCATGGTGCCGGACATGTTGAGGATCCGGATATTATGCGACTTTGGCTTTTCGGCTTGCGTGACTGTTTCCGCAACCGGTGGCGGCATTTTCACTTCGCCAAACGGGTTGGCGGCGCCAGCCAGGTTTTGCGCAAAGGGATTGCTTTTGCCCACAGGCTGAAGCCCGTCATCCCCAATCAGGATATCGTCCGCAAGGTAATCAATCTCGGCGTCCGACTGTAGGGCCGTTCCATCCTGTGCGGATGCTTTTGCGTTCAAGGCCGGCTCCGGTTCTTCCTCAACACTGTTGGCCGCTGTCTGGCGAATCGGCTCTGCCTCCACCGGGATAGCCATCAGTACTTCGCGCTGCTTGTTAGGGGCCAGCCAATCCCAAAAGGCGTTCTGCTCCGGGGTCATAAACGTCAGCAAAAGCGGCTGCTTCGGCGGGCTGTTGAGAAAATGCGCCACCTGCGCACGGTAAGACTGACTGGAAAAGAAAACATCCTTGTTCTGCAAAAACTCCAGTTTACGCTGGGGTGCGGTCGCGTAAGGCTTATGAAATGCCGATTCCGTTGTGATCCCGGTAAACGCCTTGATCATGCTGTCCTAACTCTCTGAATAAAACACCCGTAGTAAGTGTCCCTAACTCAATATAACCTAACTTACACGGTTTGGTTATAAATGAACATGAGGGATCATGTCCCCCTTAACAAATTTTTACAAGAAATCCTCCTTGACATGAATGCTACAACCACCGTGTTTCCAGCATATCGTCAACCGGGTCTTTTCAAAATGGCATTTTTTTAATAAAAGTTTGCAGGAAGGCCAATTTTTAATAGCCACTTAATTAAATCTATTGAAAGCCATCCTTATGATTCTGTGCGATTCAGCATTACAAGGATGGTGATGTTCCATATTTACACC
>CALAJO010000109.1 GCA_937922745.1 uncultured cyanobacterium | reverse complement strand
AGCGTATAGTTTTCGCTCATCAGCACAATGGGCTCTTGCGACGGGTCTTCAGGCTCAATATGCACATCAATGGGCATATCCAGCATGGCGGCAAGCGTAATGGCGGAGATCTCCCGCGCATTCTCTGCCTTCAATACATCGCTGGTGCGTTGCGCCTGCAACGCCTGAGATTGCACCACGTCCATCCGCGTGGCAAACCCCGCCTCAAACCGGGACTGGTTGAATTTGACCTGGGCGTCGGCTTCCCTTAAAGCTTGCCTGGCAACGGCCACGGCGGAGTTATCCCGAAGGAGAGTGAAATATTGTGTCAACGTCTCCAGCAGCGCGGTTTGAAGGGTTCGGTTTTTGCCTTGAGCCAGGCGCTTTAGCTGAATTTTCGTCGCCTTGATCTGGAAAAACGTCTTGCCTCCCAGGGAGAACTGGTAATCCGCAGAGAGCCTGGGTTGTAGTGTAAAACGCGTCGAGTCGAACGGCCGGGCGCCTACGAACACCTCGCCGCCCTGGAAGCTCTCCATGGAGCTTGAAAACCGGATAGAGGGAAAGAGGCCGCCAATGGCTTCCTTTAAATACCCGCGAGCCTGCTCCATCTGCGCGTTGGCAATCCCGATATCCAGGTTGCGAACTTCCACCATCTTCACCAAATCAGGCAATCCAAGCCGAAGCACTTCCATGGTTTGGATGCCCTTGAGCGTGATCGGCTCCGAAATTTCATTGTCAGGAGCGGATGGAGAAGCCGTTGTTTGTGAGGTTTCAGCAGAAGGCAAATTGTTTGAGGCATCTGCCCCGGTTTTGTCCGATGGCGGCAGGGCCGTCTGATTCTCATCGGGAACGGACTGCAATGATAAGGGCTCGGGAGACTCAGATAAAACCACGGCCCCGCTCAAAGGCGGCTTAGGCTCTGCCTCCTTAACTTCCCGGGCAAGGTTGATATCGGTTGAAACCGGAATCTCCTGGACAAATGGGGTTGCCGGTAAGGGCGGATCCATCTCGGCCATGGTCACAGGCTGCATGCCCAGCCAAAGAGAGCCGCAGGCCAAATACGCCAGAAGCTTACGGCTTAAGCGCCTGGCTTGTGTTGTAGGGGTTGCCTGGTGATACGGGTGTATCATAGCGGTCTTCTTGCTCTAACTCTCTCTGTTTTAATTTTAGGTTTATCGGTTGGTTGGGTCGCGGAACGCCTTGTCGATGTGGAATTGGATGGGTTCCGAGAAAAAGCTGAAGATGTTCTTTTTACGGGTAATCAGGTCTGCGGAAACCGTCATGCCGGAACGTATGGGGTAGCTTTTTCCCTGGTACGTCATAATGCTCTTATCCGGGCGAATGGTGATGACATAAAAAGGCATGGCCGACTGCATGGGCGCCTGCACCGCACTGTTGGGCTGGGGCTGGGCGGCTTCCACAGTGGAGGGAGAAATCGCTTCCACCGTGCCGTACAAACGGCCAAAGTGCTGGTAGGGGAATGCGTCCAGGCGCAAGGCCGCGCGCTGCCCAAGGTGGATATACGAGAGATCCCGGTTGGTAACCCGCACTTCCGCCACCATTTTGGTGCCGCTGGGCACAATGGAGATCACAGGCTGTCCGGCGCTCACTACGTCGCCAGGCCCTCGCACGATTTGCTCATGCACCACCCCGTCCACCGGGGAAACAATGGTTTGGTGGGCCAGTAAAATTGTGGTTTTTTCCCGATCCGTCCTCAAACGGGCAATGTTCAGTTGATGCTCCGAGAGGCGGGTCAGCAGATCTCGCTGGTATCCGCCGGACAATTGGCTGGGGCGCTCTTTTGCCTGGGCCAGCTCTGCCTGGGCCACCTTCACCCCTTCGGATAGCGCTAATAGCTCACCACGCTGGGCATTGACCCTTTGCAAAAACTCCTGGTACTCCTTGCCGGATAAGCCGCCTTCGTTATGGAGCCGCTCGTAGTTGACCAGTAATTGCTCGCTGGCTTTTAAAACCTCACGGGCCTGGTTTTCCCGCTCCATGGCCTGCTTCAGGTTATGTTGCGAGCGTTCGATGACAATCCGCGCCTCGGCCTCCTGGGCGCGATAGGCTTCCCGCGTGGCGCTTAACCAGGCATCCTGCACCGTGTTAATGGAGCCCTGGCTGTTGTACCCCCCGTTGGCAACGGCGGCGCGCAACGCATTGGCTTCGTCATTCAACAGGGAGAGCTGCTCTTCCACACCGGCGGTTTCAGCGCGGGTGGTTTCCGGGTCAAGTTCCATCAAGACCTGGCCTTTTTTCACCTCCTGGTTTTCCCGAACGTGAACCTTGGTGACCACACCGCTAATGGGGGCGGCAATACGGCGCATTTTGGCCTCCGGAACCATTTGGCCCATCCCCGGCACGGATTCCTCCAGGCTGCCATACCATGCCCATAGCCATAACCCGGCAATCATCAAGGCCAGCGTGGCGAGGAAGGCAAAACTGATAATGAACACTTTCTGGCGCTGCCAGATATTCGGATGATGCACCCGTGTTACGGGCGCAGGTTTTGACACGTGCGTATCCCGTTTCAGCGGTTTTTTTAACCCGCCAAACAATCCTATTCCTTGTCCTTCCTCGTTGTTTCGAAATGACATTTTGCTTGCCTACCCTACGCTTGCGTCGCTAATCCGTTTATCTCTCCAAGGCCCTGCCTGCCAGATGCAACAGGGAATAATAGCCCTGCATCCTTGATAATTCCTGGTATGTTCCCTGCTCGACAACCTGCCCGTCGTTCAGCACAATAATCCGATCGGCTTTCACGTGCATCGGAAGATAGTCCGTAATAAATATACAGGTCGAATCCTTGTACTTTTGAAGAATATGGTTGAAAATGGCCGCATTTAGCGCCGGATCGCAGGCATTGGTGGCCTCGTCCATCACCAGGATGCTGGGCTTAATCAGCAGCACCCGTGCCAGGGCAATCTGCGCAATCTGCCCACCAGACATATTGTGGCCCATCGGCGCCAGGCGAGAGTCAATCCCTTGGGGCAGCTTAATTAATACCTGATCCAGTTGCGTCATGTTGGCGGCTTCGATAATGTCTTTCATCGGGGCAATGGGGTTGCCGATGGCGATATTTTCCCGGATGCTGCCGGCGAAGATCCCCGGCTTTTGCAGGGCCACCCCCACATGCGACCGTAGGTTTTCCACGTCAATATCCGCAATGTTAAAGCCGTCCAGTGTAATGTAGCCATCGTTGGGCTCATACAGGCGTTGCAACAAACGCATCAGCGTCGTTTTACCGGAGCCGCTTTTGCCGGTAATCACAATCTTTTGCCCTGGCAGAATATCCAGGTTGATGTCCTTCAGAATCCAGTTGCCTTCCGGCTGGTAGCGGAAACGAAGATCCACCATCCGGATGTGGCCGGCAACCTGGTGCAAAATGGCTCCCTGGCTGTTACGCTTCTGATCCGCTTCTTCCTCGTTGAATAAGGGCCGAATCTGCTCCATCAGGCCCACCGCTTCCTGAAACTGGATGAGCGAGGAGAACATCCGCTGGATGGAGCTGACAACCTGGCGGCTGATCATCGTCATCGCCATGTACACCCCGTAGGAGATTTCGCCCTGAAGGACTTCGTGCGCCCCGAAGTACAACGTTACCACGGTACCGGCCCCGGCGATAAACGCCTGGACTGGTGCGCCGTTAATCCGGTCGAATCGGGCGCCGAACCCTCTTTGCAGGTGTTCCTCGATGCGCTCGTCAATGCTCCACTTCACGTGCTTCTCGGCATTGATGGACTTGATGGTTTCGTTGTTCTCCAACACCTCGCTGATTTTGAGTTGGCAAACCCGTTGATCCTGGTTGTTCTTGAGCGCCCGCTTCTTCACCATCGGGGTCGTCCAGAAGGAGAGTAACGCCACCGGGATTAGCGGCGCCAGGGAAATGAAGGCCAACTGCGGATGCAGCATAAACAGCGCAACCACCAGGATGCTGGAGAACAACACATCCAATGACGTGACTTGCAACGTCATGACAAACACTTGGTTGATGCGGATCAGCTCCGGGAAACGGTCCGCAAAGCCCTTGTTGGCCTGGCCGCCGGATTTAGATAACGGGATATCGAACAGCCGATTCAGGATGGACTCCAGCCCGACTTTGTCAATCCACTCCAGTTGATGGGACATGATGTAGGCCCGCAACAGCTTCACCATCACATCAAAGGTCATCAGCATCATAATGCCGGCCGTCATTACATCCAGCGTGGAGAGGTTCTGGCGGCCAAAAACCCGGTCGAAGATGATCATGTAGAAGATGGGCATCCCCAGGGCAAACAGTTGTACCAGAATAGAGGCCACCACCATTTGCGTCGAGAGGAACCAGCTTTTATAACAAAGGTGGACATACCAGGCAAAGCTATACGGCGTAAACCGCTCCCGTTTTATCTTGCGGCTGGGCAGCTTGACCAGCAGCACATTAAAGGTGTTGGTCGCGGAAATATCCGACGCCATGTAACGGGTAATGTCGTCCCCTTGGGGCTCTAGCAGCGTATTGCCCTTGCGCCCGGTAATCCAGCGCAGTTTCTTCTGCTCATCCTCCAGCACCAGCGGGTAGGTTGTGTTAAGCAACTGCGGCCAGTTTAACGAGATTGGTTGTATTTCCAGCCCGTAAGATTTAAGCGTGCGGCTTAAGGATTGCATATCCGTAATGTGGGAGACGGTTTCGTTCGCGGGGAGCGGGGGCTGGTTAAAGTAAGCCAGCACCTGGTTAATAAACGTGGTGGTCTGGAGTGCATGCTCGGTTTCCAGCTCCGGTGCATCGGTTACGGCGGATGCCATTGGTAAGTTGTCAAACCCGGCGAGAACCGAAGCCGGTTCAGGGACAACGAACGCCGGTTGCTGCTCCATCACCTTCTGCTGGATGGCTGACCAGTGGCGCTGCAAGGTGGCGTTTTCCGCCACCACAATGCTGGGCAGGGTGGCTAAAACCGCCTCATGGGAAGAAACAATCAATAATCGCGATGGATTGTCCAGGATCGGCCCATCCCAGATATCGCCTGGCGTTAAATGCAATGTTGTGCGTTCTTGGCCGGATTCACTGCGCTCCAGGACACGTAATTTCCCTTTTAACAGGATCATCCGCTCATCTGCCCGAATGGTGGCGCGCGGCACCGGCTGGCCGATTTTAAGCCCCGTCAGTACGATCCTTTGCAGGTTGGCCTTGAGCGCGGAATCCTCTAATATCTGCGGGCCGTAGACCTCCTTGAACAATTGAAGGGTCTGTTCTGTCATCTCAGGGCTCAAGTTGCCTGCACCTCCGGTAACACCTGCTTCTCCACTGTCCCACTCTCCACCAGGGCCGCTCCGGCCAGGCTTAGCTGCCGCTCCGTCCATTGCTCAAACAGTTCGTCCCGCATGGATAGCTCCAGGTTGGGGTTAAACTGCACGGAGTCTACCCGAATGAGCTGAACCAGCAAGTATTGCTTACCGTCCAGCGTAAACGGCTCTGAAATTTCACCGGCCTGTAGTGGCGCCAACATTTTTCGTAATTCCGGGTTAAGCTCATTCACCAGCTTGGGGCCTATCAACCCACCGGTGGCCGCCTCAGGCCCCTGGGAAAACTGCCGGGCCAGCAGCCCGAAATCCTGATGGTCGTCGCGGACACGGTAATACATTTCCCGCGCGATGGATTCGTTATCCAGGCGCATCAAGGCAAACAGCACCCTGTCCATCCGGGGCTTGCGATTGAGAAACTCAGATTTCACGGCTTCCTCGGAAATGATGACCTGCTTAAGGCGTTGCAGGGAATCCTGGAAAGAGAGGCGCTTCATAATCGTCGCCTTGTTCTGGCCGGTTTTCTCCAGCCATTGTTGAACCTCTTCCGGCTTGGTGAGCTTTAGGCGCTCACACAGTGCGGAAAACATCTTCTCCAAGTCTTCGCCGGATTTGGGCTCGATATTGTATTCCTCAAAACTGCGCGCGTAGAGCAGGGATTTTCCCAACTCCCGAATCACGCTTTGATCGCCACCGGACGTGAGAAGCCGGGTAAAGGCTTCTTCAATCGGAATGTCTTCTCGCCACAATCTCAAGCGCATGCATCGGCTCATCTATTCCTTAGGACCTGATCAATTTTACTGCCACTCGCTAAAGAGAGCAATAAACACGGCCAGGCACAAGGGGATATCCTCCGGTTAAATGAATGGCGGCTCCAAGGATGAGTTCCCTGGCAAAGCCTTCTCAGCAGGCATTCTTCTCCAATATAGAAAACAAACCGCCTTTAAAAAACTTGAATTTCAAACAGCAATATGGCAGGGCGCGCTACTCGGAAAGTTTGCGATCGAACAGGACGACTGCGCCTAAAAAGCTGAATATGGCCGAAGCCCACAGAATGGTTAGATAATGCCCATCCAACGAGCCCGTCAGCATGGCGTCCCGGCCGCCATCGAAGAGGGCCGTAGTTGGCAGCCAGATAATAAAGGGCATAATCCACTCCGGAAACACGTCGATGGGAAAGAATAATCCCCCGAGGTAGAGGAGCGGCGTAATAATAATGGTTTGCACCTGGGCAATCTGGTCCGGCTTTTTAAAGACCGTCCCGATCATGGTGCCGATACAGGTAAACAGGATGCTGCCCGGAAACATGTACAGCAGGTAGGGGCCAATGTTATGCCATGGCAAGGAAACCGGTGCCAGTAGCAGCAAAACCGCCGCCACAATGGCCCCTTTGACCAGGGCCACGGTAAACCCGCCCAAAATTTCTCCGGAGATAATATCATAGGTCGTGACCGGCTTGATGCGGTACTCGTCGATCATCTTCTGGAACCAGCGATCCAGCCAGAGGCCCCAGCCGCCGGTGCGATAGGCCTCGTACATAATTGTCATCGTAATCAGGCCGGGCGCGATGAAGGCAATGTACGGCACGCCGTCCACGTTTTGTATGTAGTCACTTAATCCCAGCCCAAATGCCAGGAAGAAACTGATGGGGATGGCAATGGTGGTGAGCGTCTCAAGCCACCATCCCAACGATTCCCGGCGGAGGACCTTCTTGTAAATGGGGATAATGCCGCGCCGCAGATGAAAGATCATATGGAAGCCTCCGCATTGGCTTTGTTTGGTTTATTTCGCGCGACGGACATAAAGACATCTTCCAGGTTGGCTTCCGTTTGGCTCAACCCGGAGAAATCGGGCGGATCGACCAGGGCCACGATGTCCCTTAAGGCCTCAGGCCGGCAAACCTGGAACTGTAACCGGTAACTGTCGATGAGCGTCACCCCGGTAATGGCCTCGCCATGCTGGTGCGACCATGCATTCAGCTTGGATTGATATTGGGCGGCAAGCGCATTTCTAAAGGTTAGCTGGTAGGTATCCAGCGGCGAAATGGATTGCTTGAGTTCCGTGGGCGTGCCGGTCATCACAATCTGCCCATGGTTAATCATCATAATCCGATCGCCCAACCTGTCGGCCTCGTCCATATAATGCGTGGTTAAAATAACCGTGGCGGTTTGCTTGAAGTGTTCAATGGCCTCCCAAATTTCCAGCCGGGCCTGGGGATCGAGCCCGGTTGTGGGTTCATCCAGGAAAAGCACCTTGGGCCGGTGGATTAAGGCGCGAATCAAAGCCACACGTCGCTGCATCCCTCCGGAAAGTTGATCTGCCAGGTTGAACCGGCGATCGTACAAACGAACCTGGTGCAGAAGTTCCGTAATTCGCGGTTCATACTCGGCGCGGCTCATCCCATGCATCTGCGCATGCACGGAGAGGTTGTGCCAGATGGTCATATAGCTGTCAAAATGGTTCTCTTGCGAGACAACACCAATCAAGTGCCTCACGTTCAAGGTATCCGTCAGGACATTATGCCCCTCAATCTCCGCCGTCCCGGAATCGGGGTGGGACATCGTGGTCAGGATCCGAAGCAGTGTGGTCTTGCCTGCGCCGTTAGGCCCCAGGATACAGAAAACACTGGGCCCGTTAACGGTAAAACTCACGCCATCCAACGCCCTAAGCTTACCGAAAGTTTTAACCAGGTTGGAAACCTGAATGGCAGGCGTCGTCATCTCAATATCCGCTTGATTGTCCTTTTCCAATTCCAGTGTAGAGAGCGCAAGACGCCTTGACAACACTTGCCGCAAAAAGCAGATCTTACCAAAGAAAAAGCCGGTTTCATAAAAGGGAAACCGGCAATTAAGGGTTAGAAATAATCGAAGCTATTATACCGCTACCGGGCTTTTAACGGAAGCGTTAAATTTAGCAGCGGCCTGTTTCACCGTATCCATCTTGTTGAGAGCTTCCCACGGCACGTCAAAGTCCGTGCGGCCCATATGCCCGTATGCAGCCAGCTTTTGGTAGAAGCGGCCTTCGTGCTTGGAGGGCAGCCCTTGCAGGTCGAATTGCTGGATAATGGCGGCCGGTCTCAGGTCGAAATGCTCCTGGATAATCCGGGCCAGGTCATGGTCGGCAATAACGCCGGTGCCAAAGGTATTGACGTTAATGGAAACCGGGTGCGCCACGCCGATAGCGTATCCTACCTGCACTTCGCACTTGGAAGCCAGCCCTGCGGCCACCATGTTTTTGGCAACCCAACGGGCGGCATAAGCGGCACTCCTATCAACCTTTGTCGGGTCCTTGCCGCTGAAGGCGCCGCCGCCATGGCGGGCATAACCGCCGTAGGTGTCCACAATAATCTTACGTCCGGTCAAACCGGCATCCCCTTGCGGGCCGCCAATTACGAAACGGCCGGAGGGATTGATCAGGTACTTGGTTTCCGCATCCGGCTTAATGCTGGAATTGGCAAAAACATATTCCACCACATGCTTTTTCAGGTCGGCGGCAATGCGCTCCTGGATGCGCTGGTTATCTTCCACGCCCTCGATACGGGGCTCGTGCTGGGTGCTGATAACAATGGTGTCAATGCGATAGGGCTTATCATCGCGGTACTCCACCGTGACCTGGACTTTTCCGTCGGGGCGGAGGTAATCCAGCGTGTTGGACTTTCGCACTTCCGCAAGGCGATAGGCCAGCTTGTGGGACAGGCTGATGGGCAGCGGCATCAGCTCCGGGGTCTCATCGCAGGCATAGCCAAACATAATACCCTGGTCGCCGGCGCCAATCTTGTCGATCTCATCGTGGCTCAGTTCGGCGCGGGTTTCCAACGCGGTGTCCACGCCGCTGGCAATATCCGGCGATTGCTCGTCGATACTGGTGAGGACGGCACAGGTTCTGGCGTCGAATCCGCCGCTGTTGGTGCCATGGTAGCCGATGCGTTCCACCGTATTACGCACCACGCTGGGAATATCCACATAGCAACTGGAGGTGATTTCTCCCACAACCAGCACCAAACCGGTTGTAACAGTGGTTTCCGCGGCAACACGGGCTTTCTTGTCCTGGGTCAGGAACGCATCGAGAATGGCGTCGGAAATCTGATCGCAGATTTTATCCGGATGCCCTTCCGTGACTGACTCCGAGGTGAACAAGAAACGATTTTCGCTCATCTGTGCTTCCTTTCTCTTGGACCATCCAAACTGCCTGACTGCCCGGCAAGCATTATTCGATACAATACTATGACATAACATGCAAGAGAGAACAAACCCTCTGCTGCTATCGCGCAATTTTATCCCTGGCGTGACTTTATTCCTTCAGGTAATTTTTTGCAAAAACTTAGAGGCGATATTTATGAATGTTTCTTTCCCCAAAACCACTTCACGTTATGTTGGTCAGTCTTACCTGAAGACAAGCAATGCGAATCAAAACCACGTCTCGGCAAGCCAGCCGCCTTTCGCTGTAAGATTTAGAGGCCACTCCCTGGATTCATTGCCGCCCGGGTTAAGCTATAAATCACTCACCGCGGCAGATGAACAAACACTGTACAAAGCACTCGTTATATAAGATTTATAGGGTACTTCTCAGCACCCAGGATACAAAACAAGAAATGTTTATTCAGGCTGAAAAAGAACATTTTATTCGGCATGCTGAAGAGATTCGGACTAATTTAGGCCGACCAGGATTTTATGTTGGCGCCATTACCCGAGAAGATGGCTCAATTGCAGGAGCTGTCTGCCTATCACCCAGATGGTTGAAGCATTTTAAAAATCCTGAGCAATTTGAACTGAGAACTGGCTACACTGCCCTAATTGGAAATGTGACGTTTGTTCATATCGATGAGGAGTTTCAGCGGCAAGGACTCGGTACAAAACTGATGACCGAATTGATCCGGCAGGCGCGTCAGATGGGTTACAAAGAACTCCAATTGACGTCAACACGGGAGGGTGAAAGGCTTTACCGAAAACTGGGTTTCATTGCACAAGGAGAGCGTTCGGGGCAGATCGATATGACATTGGATTTGGAGAGGCAGGAGTCTCCCGCCAAGGAAGAACACCAGCCTTTGAAATCCACGGGACGGAAAGTTCCTTTGTGGCGTAGATTCATGCCGTTTTTTAAAGAATCTGACAACTAATAAGGCTTTTTTATGAGAGTATCTGCTGCCCTGATAGGCCATAACAACTTGTATTCCAAAAGCGCAAGCGTGCTGGGTCGTCAAAAGCTAACACTTCGCAAACACGGTTGGAATCGCCTGCCCAGGATAGGGTTGAATTTTCGGCAACCACCCGCTTTGGGAATTCTTACACCCCAATAGGAATACTTCCGGCTGAACTCCAATACCAAGCGTTAATATTAACCTGGTCCTATCTTCGCTCGGCTTGCAATTGTCGAGGCTGCGAATTGTGCTGGTAATGGTTTTCATGCACAGTTGAGGATGTTGTGTTGAGAGGAAGGTATTGCAGGATGCAAGGGCTTAAAGGTAAAACGGTTGTCATTACAGGTGCCTCCACCGGCATTGGACGCGGAATCGCGGTTCGCTTCTGGCAGGAGGGCGCCAACGTCGTCATTAACTATCACCGTCATCCGCAGGAGGCGGAAGAAACCCAGCGTCAGTGCCTCGCCGCCAAGTGCCTGGTACATGGCTGTGAGGGCAAAACACTCCTGGTGCAAGGCGATGTCTCCAAGGAAGACGATGTGAAAGCCTTGTTCGAGAAATCGATTGACGCCTTTGGCACGGTGGACGTCCTGGTGAATAACGCGGGCATCCTCAAGGAGTTTACCGATGAGATGATGAGCCCGGTAGAGGATTACGACCGGATTATGGCCGTTAACCTGCGCGGCTTTTACCTGTGCAGCGATGCCGCCGTCAGGCATTTTACCGGCCAAGCCAAGCCGGGCGTCATTCTCAATATCAGCAGCGTCCACGAGACGATGCCTTACCCCAACTGCATTCCTTACGCGCTGTCCAAGGCGGCCATGGGCAACCTCACCAAGACACTGGCGCTGAAATATGCCTCCAAGGGCATTCGGGTCAACGGCATTGGCCCCGGCGCGATTGATACCCCCATTAACGAAGGCTGGATGGCCATTCCCGAAGAACGGCAAAAGGTGGAATCTTATATCCCTCTGGGCCGAATTGGTAAGCCGGAAGAAATCGCCTCACTGGCTGCATTCCTTGCGTCCGATGAAGCCAGCTATATTACCGGACAGACTTATTATGCCGACGGCGGCATGTCCGTCTATCCCGAAATGCTGAAGATGTAAGCCAAGCCATCTTTGGCTCAACGAGCAATAAAAAACCCCTTCTTTGTGGGAAGGGGAACTTTTTAAGCGAAGAGATAAAGGATTTAGAAGAGAGGAGATGACTTGTATAAATATAAAAACAATATTAAGGTTGACTTGTGATAGCTTGTTACGAAACGTAAACTCGAAGTTTTTGAGCCAGTTTTATGTTGGCTGAAATAAATTGATCAAACGAAGCCAATTTGCTGAAAATCTAAATATAGTCAAGAAATTTCCAGGTTGGTGATGTCGCGCCCAAAATAAAATGGGTTCGTTCGTTCATTTTTTAGCTCGGCAGGCAATCTGCTTAAACCGGGGTGGGAGTGGTCCGCTTGGCGGCAGCCGCGCCCGCCGCTTCCCCCATGGCCCAGCATACCGCCTGGATTCGGAGGGACGATTGCGCCACAAACGACGCCGAAATACAACGCCCGACGACCAGCATATTCTCAACCCCTTGCGGCTCCAGCGCCCGCAGCGGGATTTCATAGTAGTCTCCGTCCTTCAGCTTTTGCAGCCCGCCCTTGTCCGCATTGGGCGATGCCTGGTGGATATCAATGGGATAAGAGGACTTGGCCACGGCCTCACCGGGGAACTTACGACAAGCTAGGATGTCTTCATCCGTCAAAACATAAGTGCCCTTGATGCGGCGGCTTTCCCGGATTCCCAACTGCGAGGCAATCTGCATCAAAAAGCTTTGTTCGAATCCCGGGAGCTTGGCTTTGCAAAAATTGGCAAGCCGGGCAATCTGTTGCCGCCCTTTGGTGTAAGCATAGCTGATATCCGCCGGGTTCAGCGGATCCAGCGGTGTGTCCGTTTCAATCCGGGGGCAGTTAAAGGAGATGACACCCGGCATCCCGGGCACGCTAAACACTTGGAAGTAGGCGGCATCCGCCTCGGTAATCAGGCCTTCTGCTATCCCGGCTTCAAAGTAGGGGCGCAGCACCCAGCCAGGGCCATCCAGCGTGTGGGCGGTCGATAGCATCCAGTTCCCGTTGGGATGGTGGAATACGGCACTGTCCCGCATTCCCGGATCGACTTCCTTGATCCAGCCCGCAAAGCGTGCCAGGTCAATCCCCCCCATCAAAAAGCGAAGCGTCATGGCCTGACGGCCGGGATCGGATAACATGGGGACGTTGGCAAGGTGCGATAAATCCGCATTGCCGGAAGCATCGATATAATACTTGGCCTTGTACTCAAACTTATCCCCGTTCAAATAGCAAATGAGCTTCTCTACCTGGTTGCCTTGCCGAACCACATCCACCAGCTCCAGGTTAAAGAATACCTGCACGCCCGCTTCCTGGCAGACTTCATCCAGGTAGGTTTTCAGCAGCTCCGGATTGATCCAGCCGGGATTGTTGTCGGAGAATCGCTCGGAGCCTCCGTATTTTCTCGCCAGGCCATCCAGCACTTCCTGGTATATGCCGCCGGTTAGGTTGTTTCCCTTGGATTGGTTGGGCATCATCGGCGTCACCAGAGAGGCGGTTGCCGTTCCACCCAGAAAGCCGTTCTTTTCAATAAGAAACGTTCTTGCGCCTTGGCGCGCAGCGGAAACTGCGGCTGCAACACCGGATGAGCCGCCCCCAACCACAATCACATCTGCTTCAAAACCCATGCTGCCTGCCTCTCTTCCCTGCTGCCCTAGTGGTTGTTAATCGGGCCGATGCCGCGCTCGAACAGTTCCTTGTGCGTATTGATGACATTCCAGTTCGTCATATCGAACGTGACCGGGGTGATGGAGATCATATTGTTGCGCATCGCCACCACATCACTGTCCGGGGCTTCGTCGGAGTCGTCAATAATTTCGCCTGCAAGCCAATAGTAAACATTCTTCCGGGGATCGACCCGTTTATCGTAGGTGTCGGTATACATCCTCACACCCAGCGTCGTGACTTTAATCCCGGTCATATCCGTAATTGGCACAGCGGGGATGTTAATGTTGAGAATGGTTTTGGGCGGAAGACCAGCCTGAACCACGCGCGGGATAAACTCCGATACGAAGTCTGCGCCATGGCGGAAGTCGGCGCTTTTGTCATAACCGTTCAGCAAGGATACGGCGAGGCTGGGCACGCCATTGATGGCCCCCTCCAGCGCGGCGCTGACTGTGCCGGAGTACACCACGTCCGAGCCCAGGTTGGGGCCATGGTTAATCCCGGACACGATAATATCCGGCCGGATATCCAACACCGCATTCAGGCCAATCTTGATACAATCGCTGGGGGTTCCGGTAACGGAGTAAGCGGCTTTTACCTTGGAGCCCATATCCATCTCATCCACCCGAAGCGGTTTGTGGAGGGTTAACGCATGTCCCGTGGCGCTCCGCTCCCGATCCGGGGCCATGACATACACTTCGTATTGCAGCGAGAGCCGTTCGACGAGGGTTTTAATCCCTGTCGCATGGATCCCGTCATCGTTTGAAACCAAAACTTTAATCATGTGCTTACTTCCATCCGTCTATTATTGTTATTCGCTTCTCGCCGCCATTAAAACCGCCGGTACAAATACTCTTTTACAAACGCCGTGTCCAGATCGCCCAGGTTGGCCCAAAACAGGTTGAGAATCTCTTCCTGAGACATTTTTTCACGAATCAAGTCCAATACCAGGGTTCTTACGTCCAAATCCCGCTGCACATCCTGGTGCCCCAACATTGCAAATAATTCGTCCTTGGTCACTCTTGCCTGCTCTCTGCATAAATTAGGCCAACCCTAACACAACCATTATACCGAATGAACAGAAAGCCGTGATCGATTAAGGCGGAGCCTATACGGAAAAACCTGCTTTTGGAGGAAAGTGATTTTAGGCAGCGGAATTTGTTGCAATAGAAAAATTTTGAAATTACATTCACGTGCAAGTCTGTCCTTTGCCAAACGATACAATCTTTTGCGATTGATTCTCATTTGCTGTAAACTGGGCAGAACAAGCAACCCTCGCAAGGAAAATGCATGCCGACGCTAAACGATCTCAAGTCCGGGGAAACGGCGATGATTAAAGAGATTTTAGATTTGGATGCGGCAACCCAAGCCATCCGGATGGGCATTGCTGCCGGGGAAACCATTACGTGCATTGCAAAAGTCCCGGCAGGGCCTACGGTCGTTCAGCATGGCGGTATGGAACTGGCTCTTGGTCGGGATCTTTGCCAAAAAATAGAGGTGGTCAGGCAATGACGAGCAATCCTGTTCTGGTCAATCCGGATCCGCACCTGTGTGCCGGTAACGGAGAATGCCATCAACCGGCCCAGGCCATCCCGGCCGATATTCAGGAGACCATTGTCCTGGCCGGCAATCCCAACGTCGGTAAATCCGTGGTTTTTAATGCGCTCACCGGCTTGTACACCAATGTTTCCAATTTCCCAGGCACCACTGTGGATATCCCTAAAGGGATGCTGCCCGATAATCGTTTGTTGAAGGATACGCCAGGGGTTTACGGCATTTCCAACTTTTCCGAAGAGGAGTTTGTGGCGGAGAAAGCCATCTTGTCCGGGGATAAAATCATCAATGTGGTGAGCGCCCTGAGCTTGGAGCGGGATCTGTTCCTGACGCAGCAGATTATCGACTACCAAAAGCCGATGATTGTGGTGCTGAACCAGATGGATGAAGCCGAAAACAAGGGCTTGCGAATTGACGTACCACTTTTGCAGGCGCTATTGGGTGTCCCGGTGATTCCGACGGTTGCGGTTACCGGCAAAGGGATGAGCGATATTCTGCCACAACTAACGAAAGCAGCCTTGGGGAACCCCATGACGGATTGCCCGGATCCGGAAGCCCTTCGGCAACTGGAGGATAATCCGGGCCGTCGCTTACAGACGTATGGTTCGCGGCGTCAATACGTTAACAGCCTGGTGAGGCAGGTTGTTTCCCAAATGGAGCAAGGGCAGCATTTTTCGCTTTCCCGGTTAATGGGGCAACTGTTCCTCAACCCGGTTGTGGGGCTGGTCAGCGGGCTGCTGGTCATGCTGATCCTTTATCAGGTTGTGGGCGTTTGGATTGCCGGGGATCTGGTTGCCCTGACAGAGGAAACCCTGATGCTGGGTTATGTCGTCCCGGTGATCCAGAAGCTGGTGGGCTCGGTTATTGCCTCAAACTCTCCTATTTACACCATCCTGGCCGGGGAGTTTGGCGTGCTGACGATGAGTATGCAATACATCTTCGGTGTCCTGTTCCCGCTTATCTTGGGATTTTATATCTATATCTCCCTGCTGGAGGATTGCGGCTACTTACCGCGTATTGCCGTGCTTTGCGACGGCCTGCTCAATAAAATCGGTTTAAACGGGCGTGCGGTCATCCCCATGATCCTGGGATTTGGTTGCGTCACCATGGCCACGGTATCCACGCGGGTGCTGACCTCGCAACGGGAACGCACTATTGCATCCATTATCCTGGCGATTACGATTCCCTGTTCCGCGCAGATTGCGGTGATTGTTGCGCTGATGGCGTTGGCTGGCGGCCTGAAGGCCTGGGGAATTTTTATTGGGATGCTGTCCCTCATTATGATTGGCCTTGGAACGGTGCTGAATAAAGTACTGCCAGGCAAATCCACCAGCTTGATGCTGGATTTGCCCCCGATGCGGATGCCGCAGATGAAAAACGTGCTGCGCAAGACCTGGGTCAGAACGGTTGTCTTTTTGAAAGAAGCGGCCCCGCTGTTTATCTTAGGCTCCCTACTGGTGAGTGTGATGCAGGTGACGGGCCTTTTGACGCTGACCGAGCGCTTATTAACCCCAATTACGGTGAACCTGTTGCATCTCCCGTCAGAGGCGGCACAAATTTTCATCATGGGGATGGTTCGCCGGGATTTTGGTGGCGCAGGGCTTTTCTTCCTGTCGGATCAGTTGACGCAGGGGCAGATTTTAACGGCCTTATTGACCATTGCCCTTTTCGTCCCCTGTATTGCCTCGTTCACTGTTATCTGCAAGGAGCGTGGCTTGAAGGAATCCGCCTTAACCCTGCTGGGATCCTGGGCGGTCGCCTTCCTGATAGGGGGCTTAACCGCCCGTCTCATCGAGTGGACCCATATTTTATAAGGCTGTTTTTGTATAAACTTGCCGGCCCCTGACATATGTCGCCTTGATGGTAGGGGGCGATGCTGCATAAATCAGCTTAGACAGATGGTCTTCAATCCCAATGTTCATCCAGTCCTCCTGAATGGCACTGAGATCCACAACGATAAAGTCTGCTGATTTACCGGCTTCCAGGTTTCCAGTCTCCGCTTCCAGCGAAAGTAGCTTGGCGCCGCCCAATGTGGCGTAATAAAGAGCTTCAGTGGGGCGAACACGGCGCTGGTGTTCCATCTGAATCATATCCATTGCCCGCATCACCGGAAAAAGCGAAATGTCTGGGCCGGCGCCAACATCTGTTCCCAACCCCAGCTTGATGTCATAGGACTGAATCTTCCCAAGATTGAAAAACCCGCTATGCAAAAAGAAGTTAGAAGAAGGGCAGTGCGCGATGCCGCTTTGGCGATGACGCAACAGCTCGCACTCGGAGTCCTTCAGATGGATGCCGTGGGCCATAACGGTTTGCGGCCCCAAACAGCCAAAGCGGTCGTAAATCTCCGTGTAAGTGTAGCGGTTGTTGTACAAGGCCTGGATCTGGTTGACTTCCGCACGGTTTTCTGATAGGTGGGACTGCAAATAGCTGCCGGGAAAATCTTTCCAAAGTTCGCCACAGGCTTTCAGCAAACCTTCCGAGCAACTGAGCGCAAAGCGCGGCGTAAAGGCATAGTAAAGCAAGTCGTTATTCTGACGGTGCCATTGCGCCGCCAAACGCTGCACCGATTGGATGGAGGCATCCGTTTCTTCTTTCATACTGTCCGGCACATTTTGATCCATCATTACTTTGCCCATGGCGATCCGCAGGCCGGACTCGGCCGCAGCCTGGAATGCCACGTGCGTTGAGGCTTCATGCACCGATGCGTAAACCAGGGCCGTTGTGGTTCCGTTTGCTTTAAGCAGGTTAAAAAACAGCTGGGATAGTTGCTTTGCATACTCCAGGTCGGCAAACTTCTCCTCGATCGGGAGAGCGTATCCTTCCAGCCAAGTTAACAGATCCCCGGACTGGATGCCGCGAATCGGCAGTTGCGGCAGATGAATATGCGTATCCACCAAGCCCGGAAGAATCAGATGCCCTGTATAGTCCAGCATCGCCGAAATGCTTGCATCCAGCAGGCCCTCGTGAAAGCGTCCGCAATAGGCGATTCTTCCGGCCGTATCTATGATTAATGCGCCATCTTGCTCATACCACCATTGGGTTGGGCTCACCGGCGACCAGATTGCGCCGCGAACCAATGTTTTTTGCATTTTCCAAATCAGCCTTAAACAGTCAAAACCTTGTCCACTATAGATAAAGGCGCAAATTCCGTCAATCTCTTAAGTTCTCAAGCAGGGATAAGCAAATTGGATCGTGGCCTTAATGGATACATTTTAAGGAACAGAAACGCTTATAATAAGGATAGCCATCGGTTGGTCATTCAGCCAAAAGGACATCAAACGTCCCGGCTTGGCTATGTGTATTGTTGCCCACTGGAAAGGAAATTGCGCTGATGCCTGAAACCCAGTCGATTCCCAAATGCCCGGAAATTAAGACGGCCTTGCCCGGCCCGAAAACCAAGGCGCTTATTGAGCAGGATCAGCGTTATATTTCGCCGTCCTACACCCGTGGCTATCCCCTGGCGATTGCGCGCGGACATGGCGCCATGGTGCAGGATCCGGATGGAAACTGGTTCCTCGATTTTTGCGCGGGGATTGCCGTTTGTTCTACAGGGCACAGCCATCCCAAGGTCGTTTCGGCCATCCAGGAGCAGGCGGCGAATTTTTTACATATGAGCGGCACGGATTTCTACTATCATGCCATGGCCGACCTCGCAGAGCGCTTAAATGAACTCTCTGCCGGAAGGACTCCCAAGAAAATCTTTTTCGGTAACTCCGGCACGGAAGCCATTGAAGGGGCCATCAAGCTGGCGCGCTATCATACCGGGCGACCTGGGATTATCTCGTTCTTTCGCAGTTTCCACGGCAGAACCTTTGGCGCGATGTCTGTTTCGGCCAGCAAATCCATCCAGAAGAGCCATTTTTCTCCATTGGTGCCCCATGTTTACCATGCGCACTACCCCTATAGTTATCGCCCCTTCTTCGGCGCCCAATCACCTGAGGAGGAAGCCGAGGCGTGCCTCGACTACATTCGGAACTACCTGTTCAAGATGATTGCGCAGCCTTCGGATATCGCCGCCATACTGGTCGAACCTATCCAGGGAGAAGGGGGCTATGTTGTCCCGCCTAAGAACTGGCTTCCCGGGCTGCGGGCGTTGTGCGACGAATACGGCATCCTGATGATTGCGGATGAAGTACAGTCCGGTGTGGGGCGAACCGGTAAGATGTGGGCTTGTGAACACGATAATGTGGAGCCGGATATTATGACAAGCGCCAAAGGGCTGGCGTCCGGACTGCCCTTAGGGGCCATTATTGCCAAAGCCGATGTAATGAACTGGAAACCCGGCTGCCATGCCACAACCTTTGGCGGCAATCCGGTGGCTTGTGCGGCGGCCCTCGCTACGCTGGATCTGGTGGAAAACGGGCTGATGCAAAATGCCGAATGCCAAGGCACTTATCTCCAAAGCCAATTGCAAGCCCTGGTTAACCAAAGCAATATCCTGGGACAGGTTCGCGGCCGAGGATTAATGGTCGGACTGGAAGTGATCCAATCCAAGACAGGCAACCAAAAAGCGCCGGAACTGCGGGATAAAATTGTGGATGCATGTTTCGAAAAAGGGCTTTTGGTTTTAGGCTGCGGTGAAAACACCATTCGCTTCAGCCCGCCGCTTACTATCGACAGTGAAGATGTCGATACGGCCGTTGCCATCCTCAAGCAGGTTATTGCCGAGAACGGAGGCTAATTTTGAAAGCAGTTTATCTCAGGAAGTTTTGCTGAATCCATTGCAGAAGGAAGTTCATAAACTTCTGCACCACTTCGTTAAAACCGCCGCCACCTTGGCCAGGATAACCAGGGTTGTATCCGCCACCATTGGGATCGCGGGTTTGATATTGATTAAAGCCGGGGATATTGTTTGGATCGGTTGCACGGCCAACCGCCACGTCACCACTGCTTAAGGCAAGGGCTGCCTGCAAATCGGCATTGGTAAAGTACCGGCTGCTCAAATCACGCGCGGCTTCGGCGCTGTTGCCGTCAATATAATACCGGGATGCCGTATCGTTGGCGTTGACGTTGATGATATCCTGCGTGGAAATCTTTCCATCGACGCGCTCGCCGCCATCAATGGCCGTGTAGTAATCCTTCATGGTTTGCAAAATCGAGCCCGCAATTTGTCGCCGCTGTTCATGCTCGGATACTTGGCCAAGGCGGGTTCTGTCAATTTCAAAGTTCATCTGGCGAAGCGCAAAGCTAAGCGGAGAATTTGGGTTTTGCCCTGCCGGGCCGTTTAACGCTTCTAATGCCCGATCGATCTCGGTTCGGTCTACGGCCTTATCACCATTTTGATCAATAATGTCGGTTAGATTCAGGACATCGACCAGTTTGAACCCCACATGACTGTTTGGCGCCAAAATTTGCCCGTCAGGATTAAACGTGCGTGTTTGGCCAGCTTGGCCAATGGGTTGCCGGTACAGGCCAACAAGTCGTGGATCGAGGTTGCTGCTAAAACTGGACATGCCAATCATCCTTCTCTAACTTCTCAAAAATATAAAATAATAAAAACATTAATAAATATTGAATTGACCAATTGTGAGAAAAATATAAAGACCTTTTTACATAAAAGTGCAAAAGGATCACAATTTTGGGAATTGGCCTTTGAAAGCAATCACTACAAAGAAAAAGGCTGTGGAGTCCACAGCCCAAAATTGTTGGAAAACAAGAAAGGAGGAAGGAAAGGAAGAAGAAGTTATCTATCGTTCGCTACCTTAGCAATATGCCCAACAGCCCGCCTGGGCTAAACCAACTGTTGCAATATGTAACAACCCGCAAGCCAGAGCCCGCCTTGAATCTCCAATATGTCTATGGAATACTGACGAGAGCAATACCGCTTTAGCCACAAACCGATAAAGGATGGATTGGATGACTGTTGAGCCGATGACCAAGAACAATATCAAGGCGCTGTATTCCGAGAGCATTCGGGATATGGAAGTGTATATTATGTTCCGTATCGCAAAGCGCGTGGTGGAGTTAACCCCGGAGTTGAATGCAAAAAACCGTCCGCCAATTCGCCTAAGCATGGGCGCGCCGGTTGTTGACCCGCCAAAAGGTTTGATAAATAAACTTAAAGAGGCTGTTGATCAACCCGGTGTTCATACTTATTCAACGCCAAAAGGGGAAAAGTTCTTTCGGGATGCGGTTGTGCAGCGGATGAAAACCCGCTTTGGCGTGGATGTGAATGCGGACAAGGAAGTCTGTTCGCTTATCGGCTCGAAGGAAGGCCTGGCCAACATGTTTCGGGCATTAATCTCCTATCGCACCAATCCGGCAGAGCAAGATGTCATCATGATCCCGGATCCGGGCTATGCTTCCTATGCCGATGCCATCAAAATCTGCGGTGGTTACCCTTACGCCATTAAATTAACGCCGGAGAACCAATACAAACCTGAGTTTGAAGACTTACTGGCCGACATGCGCAAGGAAGGTATCACACCGGATCGCGTCAAGGCCATGGTGCTGAACTACCCCAGCAACCCGATTGGGGCAACCGCAGGGATGGATTACTACGAAAAGGCTGTCGCCTTCTGTAAGCAGCACAACATCCTGCTGATAAGCGATATTGCTTATGCCGATGTCTACTTCCCTGGTGAGGAAGCACCGCATAGTGTGTTGGAAGTGCCTGGCGCCAAGGATATCACGATAGAATTTCACTCCCTGAGCAAGCCGTATGGTACGACGGGCTGGCGCATCGGTTTTTCCTTTTCTTCGGTGGACCTAGCGAAGAAGATGTCGGCCTTCCAGAGCCACACCACATCCAACCCGTCTTCTCCGGCCCAGGAGGCCGCGTTGGAGGCCTATACGGACAGGGAGAGGGCCCAGGCCGAGGTGGCGAGAATGGTGGAGGCTTTCCGGCGCAGGCGGGACCTGGTTACGTCTCTCTTCGCCGAGGTCGTGCCGGACCTTCCCTACGTGAAGCCGAACGGAGCCTTCTACCTCTTCTTCCGGGTGGATTCCTTGTTCCGGGAAGGCATGGCGGACTCAGGCGCAGTCTGCACCTGGCTGTTGGAGGAGGCCGAGATCGCTATGGTTCCAGGCGTGGCTTTTGGAGATGATCGATATGTGAGGATGAGC
>CALAJO010000108.1 GCA_937922745.1 uncultured cyanobacterium | reverse complement strand
GGATGGAAATGATGAAAAATGCCGCTCCCCAGCCAACAACAAACCATTTCCCAATGCGGGTAAACATCATCGGCAGCATCAGTCCCTGGAAAATACTCTGTAGCAAAACGCTAACCTTGGAAAAGACGAGGTATGCCTGGGGCGCATTGTACTCCAACGCCCGGAACACCTCATAAAACCGCGAGAGATAGGAGTTGGTCAGCATCACGCCAACCGTCAGCCCCTGAAACCAGTAGGGATCCTTGAGGTGGAAGGTGAGCGCCCCCAGGCTGAGGACGCCATAGGCGCAGAACGCCAGGAAGTAGTATACCGTTAATTGCCGCCGGCTTGGAAAACCCAGCAGGGCATACAAACGTGCAATCCATGGATTGCCTTTGCCCAGCAGATACGCATCAACGGAATACCTTGCGCCGGCGTTAACCAGGAAAAACAGCAACAGCATGGAGGTGAGGACATTGCTGCCCAGCGTGCCGGTGCCCAGGTATTGATCCACGCCGTTATACGTCAGCAGCAGCAGGAAGGTTACGAGCGGCGTCATCCATCCGATGGTAAACAGAAAGACCAGCAGCAGCAGGCCCAGAGAAACCAGGAACTGCGGCGGCAGCGATATACCGGCAAACCAAGTCACCGGCTCAAAATAGTAGTAGGTGGCGTAAGTGTTCAGCAGCAGGCGGGTCATCACAATCAGGCCGGTCGCGATTCGGAGGACATTGAGCTTGGCCTGCTCCTGCGCCGCGTCCTGAACAATGGGAAAGTGGCTCCGCTTGATGATCGTGTTAAAGATGAACTGGTTCAACCGGAGAATCATCGGCGCTCATTCCCATCCACACGCCTGCCGCAGGCCAGCAGCGTAATTCCCATATTGGACTGGTAGAAAAGGCGCTGGGCCATCATCAACGGTTTCATCGTATGCCGGTTGAGAATGAGCTTGAAGGCTTTTGGAAACACCGTCTTATACGGGATCTCCCGGATGCCGCTTTGCAAGGTTTGCGCCGCCTGTGCCTGTTGCAGTTTATCCATCTCCGCCTGGGATTGGCTGATAAACCGGTTGCTGACCTGGTGCAGCAGATTGGCCACGGGCACGGACGCCGACCAGATATCGAGGGGTTGAAGTCCGGCCTGCTCCAATGTGTGTCTGAGTGTGTCCTTTTCGTACCGGCGAATATGCCCCACGGTTTCGTCCTCAATGCCCCAATAATCCATCCGGCCGGGTACACCCAGCAATACCAGGCCACCAGGACGGACATGTCTTAAAATGGAACGAACGAAGCCAATATCATCCGCCACATGCTCCATCACCATTATGCTGGCGGCCAAATCGAACGGCGAATCCCCATCATCCCAGGTATCCGGCGAGCCCTGGATGACCTGATACCGCCCTGCTGTAATAAAATCCGCCAGGTTGGCTCTGGCTTGTCGCACTGCCTCTTCAGACAGATCAAGGCCGATTCCGGTGTACCCTTTTGCCAGGAAATGCCTGGACAAATCCCCTGCCCCGCAGCCGACTTCAAGAAAGCGCTTTCCCGGTGGCGGGAAACGCTTGAGCATGTCGAAAATCGCACTGTTCTGGCACCAAGTCCCTGGCGGATCGATCTTGACGAATGATGGAGATGGTGACACAACCGGCATGCTGGTTACCCTTGGCCGCCCCGATAAGTCCGCTGGTCCGGATCCACCCGGAATGCTTCGACAGAGGCCGGGGGAACGGCCCAGAATCCCAATAGCTGCCCCAGGCGGGTTTCGATATCAACCCGGCCCTGGAGTTGTTGGGTCAAATCGATCTGCTGCTTGATAAACGGGCGGGTATACTGCTGGTTGATGCCGCGGCGCAACCGGCCCGAGCGGTTATGGCCGGCCCGGTGGATGAGCATGCTGTCAAACAGCAGCACAGAACCGGGAGAAGCCACGACCTGGATCGCATTCTCCTGTAGATACCGATCCGAAGGAAACTGCGAAACACGGTGGGTATGCGGAACCAGCCAGGTGCCGCCGGTTTCCTCATCAAACGGATCGAGCATCCAGAAGGCGTTGAGCGAAAGGACTTTCTCGGCAACGAAATCCTTGGCGAAATCGCGGTGGAACTTGGATTGATGATGCACCAGGTTGGACTCCAGGACAATCCCATTCTGGAGGTGCAGGATCGCCGTCGGCCCGACGACCTGGTCAACGATGGGAAGGACGGCAGGATGCGTAACCAGGTCGGCAAAGGCATCATCTCCGGCCAGCAGGGCGCGAATCACACCGTAATCATTCAGCTGCCTCAGCCGGGCTTCCCCGAACTGCGCATTTTGGCGTTCATTCAAACTGTCCAACCGCTCGGAATAGTCCCGGCAGGCTTCAGGCGATAAGACATCCGGAATAAGGCTATAGCCCTTGATGGCAAGGTTCTCCAGGTGGGTTTCCATCTCGGTGGAAAGGACAGTCCGGTTGATCCCGGTGTATTCAATTATGGCGCTCATACAAGGACTTCTTTCCTATCCTGGCTGCTGGCAAGGTTTACCGTCTGATCCACGATAAACAAGGGGCGATGCTTGGTTTGGATGAAAATCTTCTCGATATAGATGCCCAGGACGCCGATGCTCATCAAAATCATCCCGCCCAGGAAGAGGATGGCGCTCATAATGCTGGACCAGCCTTCCAGGGCGCTCCCGATAACCAGCTTTTGGTACAGGACATACATGAGCAGAGCAATGGCGGCCAGGGAGGACAGAAAACCAATCTGCATGCTAAAGCGCAAGAGCTGATCCGTCTGGGTGATAATGCCGTCAATGGCAAGGGCAATCAACTTGGAGAGGCTGTAAGCGCTTTTACCGGCATAGCGCGGCGCATGCTCCACGTCCACAAAGGTGTGCTTAAATCCCAGCCAGCGCAGGATGATGAGGTAATGCCGATGATAGTCCCGCACTTGTAAAAAAGCGTCGATAACCTTGCGGGAAATGCAGGTAAAGCTGCCGGACGCGCCATCGACCTTGTTTTTGCAATACGTATTGATGAACAGGTTATAGATTTTCGCCGGGATGACCTTCAGTGGGTGATCCTTGCGATTGCGCCGCCGCGCGTAAACCACGTCATAGCCCTCTTGGGCGCGCCAGTAGAGCTTTTCAATCTCTTCCGGGGGATCCTGCAAATCGCAATCCATCACAATGGCCCAAGCGCCCTGGCTAACGGATAGCCCGGCTGTAATGGCGTAGTGTTGACCGAAATTGCGGCTAAAATGCAGGGCTTTCACGCGTCTATCGGAGAGGGCGACCTGC
Organism: uncultured cyanobacterium; assembly: GCA_937922745.1. Classification (GTDB taxonomy): domain Bacteria; phylum Cyanobacteriota; class Vampirovibrionia; order Vampirovibrionales; family JAGQHJ01; genus CALAJO01. The sequence goes on along the minus strand of CALAJO010000108.1, from coordinate 304 downwards.
CGGATAAGTGTCCAGGAATCATCCCGGCTGCAATCATCCACCAGGATAATCTCGTAATGGGCCGTTATCTTCTCCAAGGCTTCGGTCAGGCGGGAGTAGAGCGCGAGAACGCACGCTTCAGCCTGGTAAACAGGGATGACAATCGACAGTTGCGGGGTGGTCATGGATAGGACTCTTGAACGCTCTCCCCAGCATTTTAGCCCTAACCCACCGGCGGAACAACTGGTTTTTAAGGCGCGTAACAGATAGGCGCGGTTTAACCGAAGGGCCATACCAATGCCTTTTTCAGGCGCTTCTCCAGCTT
>CALAJO010000107.1 GCA_937922745.1 uncultured cyanobacterium | reverse complement strand
CTTTGGCTTTCCGGGGGTTTTTTAACGGCCCCGCATTTGAGAGGGCGGCATCTTTCTGCTATAAGAATAATGAGAAAGAAATGGGTTTGACATGGCTGTTTATCGACCGGATGCGGCGGAAGCGCGCAAGGTATATATCGAAACCCTGGGTTGCCAGATGAATCAGAACGACAGCGAGCTGATGTTTGGTCTGCTGGCGCAGGAAGGCTTTGAGCCGACCGACGATCGCAAGGACGCGGACCTGATTATCATCAACACGTGCCAAATCCGGGGCAATGCCGAAGACAAAGCCTACAGCTACCTGGGGGCCTGGAACAAGCTGAAGAGGAAAAACCCCGATATCCGCATCGCCATGGCCGGTTGCGTGGCCCAGCAAACCAAGGATGAGGTCTTCAAGCGCAGCCCGTTTGTGGATATCGTCATCGGCACGCAAAACATCCACGACCTGCCCAACCTGGTTCGCAAGGCATTCTCCACCGATAATACAGGCCATGTGATGGCCGTGGACAAGCAAAAAGCCCGAAGCACCTACGATTACATCGCCGATATCGCGCCGGTGCGCCAGAGTAAAACCTCCGCGTGGGTTACCATTATCGAGGGCTGCGATTACTTTTGCACCTATTGCGTGGTGCCCTACACCCGCGGCCGCCAGATTAGCCGCCCGGCCGCTTCAATCCTCGACGAGGTGAAACAACTGGCCGATAGCGGCTACAAGGAAATTACCCTTCTGGGGCAAACCGTGGACTCCTACGGCAAAGACTTTGATGGGCAGCGTTACGGCCTGGCCCACCTGCTGGAAGACATCCACGAGCAGGCCCCGGAGATTGCCCGCATCCGCTTTATGACCTCGCACCCGCTGGATTTGTCGGACGAGATCATCCGGGCCGTGGCGGACTTGCCCCGCGTGATGGAGTTTATCCACATCCCCATGCAGGCGGGCAACAACGCGGTGCTGGAGCGCATGCGCCGCGGCTACACCAAGGAGCAATACTTCGACCTGATGGATCGCATCCGGGACATGATTCCGGGTGTGGCCATTAGCGGCGACTTTATTGTGGGTTTCCCCGGCGAAACCGAAGCGCAATTCCAGGAAACCCTCGATGCCGTTTACCGCTCCCGGCCGGATGCGTGCAACACCGCCTCCTATTCCGCGCGCAAGCAAACCCCGGCCGGCATTTGGGAAACCAAGGGGGAAGGCGTCATTTCCGAAGCGGAGAAAGACGATCGATTGCAGCGCCTGAACGCCGTGATTGCCGAAGTCGCCCTATCCATCAACCAGGGCTACGCGGATCAAACCGTGGAAGTACTGGTGGAAGGCAAGAGCAAACGCCAGCAGTTCGATCGGTGGCGGGGAAGAACCCGAACCAACAAGGTCGTTAATTTCGACTCACCCGTTTCCGGCCACGATTTTACCGGAGAGCTGCTTCAGGTAAAGATTACCGGCGTGGGCGCATGGGCTTTCCAAGGTGTACACCAGCCCGCGGATCAAACAGACAATCCGGCTATAGCCACCGCGACGGCCGGCGCATAGAATAGACTTATGATTGTCTATCTTGGTCTTGGCAGCAATATGGGCGATCGCCTTGGGGCCATACAGCAGGCGATCCGGTTTCTTACGGCAAACCAAACCGTAAGGGTTTTGTCTGCGTCCAGCTTTTACGAAAGCGAGCCCGTGGGCCAAACCGACCAGGAATGGTTTGTGAATGCCGCCGTGGCCGTCGAAACTTCCCTTTCGCCGGAGGAGTTGCTGGCCCTGTGCCAGGATGTGGAAAAAGCCCTGGGCCGCGTCCGCGATCCGCTTGATCGGAATGGGCCGCGCACCATCGATATTGATATTTTGTTTTACGAAGACTGGATTATCAGCGAAACCGACCTGATCATTCCGCACCCGCGCGTGCATGAGCGGGCTTTTATGCTGGTGCCGCTGCTGGAGGTCAACTCCCGGCTGATGCATCCGGTGCTGCACCGCACCATCGAGCAAATGCATGACGACCTTGAAGAACCCGAGGAAGTCGTTTTGTACGGCACCCGCGGCGTGGAGAAGTACTAGCATTTTCTCAAAAACAAAGCCGACGAAACGGGTTCGCCGGCGTATTTGCGATAAGTTGATGTCGTTTAGGGGAAACGTATCTGCTAAGGGCATTCACCGTTTCAGGTTTACGTCCTCGGCAAGATTGACACCATAAAAGGTTTCGCTTAACGTCCCGCCTATTTTGGTTGACGTGTTCTCCTCTTCGCATTCACATACAGAAAGATGATTTGTAATATAATAAAAACGATATACGGTTTCGGATTGCCCATTTTAAAGGGTGTTTAAGCAAATTTTTAGAATATGTAGGGAATGGATTGTCGATTCTCAATGCTTGCTTGCTGGCTGGAGCAGGTTTTTTATGCCCATCTCTGCTAATCGCAGAGATGGGAGCCCCAATTCTAAGTCCGAAGCCGCCTGCGACGGTTCAGATACCCTTTTCTATGTGTGTTTCAACTTTTCAAGGGATAACGGAGAAAGTGGGGTTTTTTATAATGGGGGTCGCACGGTAGAGATTTGTGAGTGTTTTATGCTGTTTCGCAGGCGTTGGTACGAGAGAAACCCGTTGATTCACCAGGCGCTGGAAACCTGGGAAAAATTTCCGCCGGGGTTGCAGCGCATGCTCGCCGAATATATCGGCATTTTAATCCAACACCGGGTGGTTTCCTCCCGAACGCACGCCCTGAGCAACACCCTGTTTGAAATGACGCCCAAAAAGCTGCGCGCGTTCTATTTAAGCTTTAACAAACAGCGCTGGTACGACGACGATCCCGTGATACGGAAAACCGTTGAAGCACTGGCCCGTGTGAAGCACGAGGACTTTATCAATATCGCCGAGCGCATTATCTTGCTGAAGAAGCGCCTGGAGGATGACGAACTCGACCCGGCGCGGATGCCACAGAAAGAATTGGACGAGATGGTGTCCCAGCAGTTCAGCAACATGGAACGCAAAGTCGGGTTGTTGTAAAGATTCGCGTTGATTAGCAATTTTCCAGATTCAGGATGCTTTTGTTGTACATGCCACCATCCTCATCACAATCTGGAGACGTTATCATGACATCAATTACTTCTTCCACAACCGTTTCACATTTGCGAAATACCCAAGCACGCTTTGCCGCAAACTCCTCAGCTTATCCAAAACCTTCTGTTCAAAAGGATTCCGTGCATTTTCGCTTTGGCAATTCAGTCCCAAGAGGGGTTACTATCGATAGCCAGGAAAAGTTTTTTCAAATGCTTGGGAGTTTCCTCTCTGGCGTAACGCATACAGGTAATGGAAGAGACCTTAATCCCATACAAATTCAAATGCTGGATAACCAGGCCCGTGCCGTTGTAGAATATCTTGCTTCTCCTGCGGGCGCTGAGATTGAAAGACAGATTGTTCCTCACGGGAAAGAACGATATGGGCATAAAGCCATGGTTTTCCCAAATTGCCCGCAGAAATTAGTGCTTTTAAATAATGGACAAAATAAATATGAAATGATGATTATTGATGAGTCAATGGCCGGGTTGTTTACTATACCAGCAATATGGTTGCCGCCGTTTATACTAAAATAGCGGATGAACAGCTAGAAAGTAAGCTAAGAAGTAGTATTTTAAGCTTACCTATTGAACTGAAACTTATATTTGATAAATCTCAACCGACTCCACAGGAATAGCCTTCTTCTGTTACCCCTTTCATCCCAAAAGAATCAGGCGTTGTCTTTTTTCGGAATTTTCTGTCTAATGATAAGGAAGAGACAGCAGAAACGGATGGAAAGGGAACGTGGCGCAGGTTAAGCTGGAAAACATCACCAAGTCCTACGATAAGGTTCAGGTCGTCAAGCACATCAACCTGGACATTAAAGATCGGGAGTTTATCGTGCTGGTGGGGCCCAGTGGCTGCGGCAAATCCACCGTACTGCGAATGATTGCAGGGCTGGAAAGCATCACCTCCGGCCAGATTGTGATCGGCGAACGTGTGGTGAACGATGTTTCCCCCAAGGATCGCGATATTGCCATGGTGTTTCAAAGCTATGCGCTGTATCCCCACATGTCCGTATACGACAACATGGCCTTTGGCCTGAAAATGCGGAAGTTCCCCAAGGATGAGATTAAAAAGCGCGTGGAAGACGCGGCCAAAATCCTGGACCTGGCCCATCTCCTCGATCGCAAGCCGAAGCAGCTTTCCGGCGGGCAACGGCAGCGGGTGGCCCTGGGCCGCGCCATTGTGCGGAACCCGCAGGTCTTTTTGATGGATGAGCCGCTCTCCAACCTGGACGCCAAGCTGCGCGTGCAGATGCGGACGGAAATCCAGAAGTTGCACCGCAATCTCAACGCCACTACCATCTACGTGACGCACGACCAGATTGAAGCCATGACGATGGGCGATCGCATTGTCATCCTACACGAGGGGATTATTCAGCAGGTGGGCGAACCGGCCCATATTTACGCCAACCCGGTCAACACGTTTGTGGGCGGGTTTATTGGCAGCATGTACTTTTTAAACGCCCGCTACGAGAACAACCAGCTCCGATTCGAGTCCGGCGAAGCCTGGGCGTTGCCGGAGTCCATTGCGGCACAGCTCAATGAGCAAGGATATCCCGGTAAGCCGGTGCAAATCGGCATCCGGCCGGAGCATTTTTCACCGCCGCAAGCCGGGACACAACGGCAAACCGTTACCGTCAAGCCGGATATCGTGGAAGTGCTGGGCTACGAACATATGGTGCATTTTACGATGCAGGGGCATAACATTGTGGCCTCGCTCCCCGCAGATTTCGACGTGAAAGAAGGCCAGCCGGTCGAGCTGGGCATCGATCTCAACCGCGTGTCCTATTTCGATGCGGATAGCGGATTGAATATCCTGTGTAAAGCCGAGCCTGTATTGGCCAGCTCAACAGTTTAGCGGTAATAAACGCTCATTTTAACGATGCTTCAATAATCTTGCAGACGCTGAGCGTTTCATTACCTCAGCTGAGAATCTTCAATTACCTCAAGCAAATCCTCTGCAGGATTTAATACAAGAGCATTTTTGCTGCGCAAACAGTCGTATATCCCTCTAAAATCTGCCCCCTTTATAATTGAATAAAAATCATCAAATTGACGTTCGTTTAAATTCGTATTGGGGTGTTCAACAATTTGGTGGCCAGGGTTATCCTGAATATAGGATTGAGCTTTGCTCAAGAAGACTTCATCAGCCGAATCCGGACAAACCACCTCATATCCTTCATCTAGCCCAATTACACACAGCTTGTCTGATGGCAGCCCCGTTTCGAATGGAAGTTGATGTTCTCCAACCGGAACCGGCTGAGGCGTCTTTAACGTAAAATACCGCCCAAAACGCACAGCTTCCATATTTTTACCTCCATTAATAAATATGATAAAAAGCCTACTTGCTTTAACAGACTAAGAATCTAGCTCAACATGTATCCACCTCATAACGCTACTTGAGCTTGCCAAACAGACTAGCGACTTTATATAAACTTTCTTGTCCAAACGTTTTTGCTAATTCGACTAAAGTTTCAAAAGGCTGTAGCGGAACATCTTGTTCAAGCATCGTGGCAACACAGCCATTGCCTTCTGCATTGACCACCCGGCCCCAAGCGGATTGTGGATCAACATGGGCCGCGACGGCTAACGTGGTTCCATCGCCCATATCAATAGTATCAACTTGGATATTACTACGTATCCCATTTGCAATAAATTCTTTGGGATCGGCCTGATGTGGTCCACGAACAACGATTGTTGCGCCAAAACGGGCGTGAATTCCTTGTAAAGCTTGCATTGTGTCACCTTTCCATTGTTGAATTAAACGTTATTGTCTAACTAAATCCCTCAATCTGCGGAATTGCCTTCCCGGCACCTTTAATTTTTAAACATTTAAGCTGTCCGGGTAGCACGGTAAAGGCGTAAAACACGGTAGGATAGTGCCATTACCCAAATATTGGAGGAATGACCATGCCGACACGCGAACACGAGCAACTGATTAACCTGTTACACGATTTTGATGCCGCCATGCTGGTTACCCACACCCCGGAGGGGCACATGCGCGGACGCCCCATGATGTTGACCGATGTGGAGGACAGCGGCGTGCTGTGGTTTATCAGCGGGGAGCGCTCCGGCAAGATTGATGAAATCGAGCAAAACCCGGATATGCTGATTACCTTCCAGAATGATCGGCAGCGTTATATTTCCCTCAGTGGGTTTGGGGCCTTGGTGCGAGACAAAAGTAAAATTGCCGACCTCTGGAAAGAGTCGTACAAGGCATGGTTCCCGCAGGGCAAGGACGATCCGAATATCACCCTCATCAGGGTGGAGCCGCGCGAAGCGGAATATTGGGATAACAAAGGCGGCAACGGCGTTGCCATGTTGTTTGAAACCGTTAAAGCCTATGCCACCAACACTACTCCAGAGGTGAAAGAACCGGAACAGCATGCCAAGGTTAGGCTATAAACCTACAGGAGGCGAGCCAATGGCGAAGAAACCGGATAAGAACGACCCCGTGAGCTGGCACTGGGGAAACGGAACTGCATCCGGGACGGTGAAGGAGATTTATACGCACAAAATCACCCGCACCTTAAAAGGCAGTGAGATTACCCGCAACGGCAGCGACGACAACCCGGCCCTGCTCATCCGGCAGGAAGATGGGGAAGAAGTGCTAAAGCTTGCCAGCGAAGTGACCTTATCAACATCCTGATTCAATTTTTGTTGCATATCTGAAACAAATCTTGTATTTTTGGAGAGTAAAATTTCCATAGGTATTTCATCATGCACATTTCCGCGATGCGCTCCCCGTTTACCCATCCTGCCAAGCCATCCCGATCCAGATTTGCAAGTGATGCTTCTCGCCCTGCAAGGCAAGGCAAGTCTTATATTACTAAGCCTCCAGACAGGCAAGCACCTAGAGCCCAACCTCAAATTGCCGGGCCAAGGCGAGGAATACGTCTTTTAAGGGCATTGCATTTGCTATTAATTGGAGCTATAGGAACTCTTGGAGTGCAAAGTTTTATTGGCCATACTCAACCTAAGGTTCCACCGGCACCGCCCCCAAAATGCATCCCACACCAAATCCCGCCGGGGCATCCATTCCATTTTTTTAAAACCGATTAAGGATTACTCTGGCAGAAACGAAATGGGCCGTCGGCCGCTGAAACCTTCATACACATCGTGGAAGTAGAAGATGCCTTCCTCGCCCAATTGCCAGCACAGGCAATATTCCGTCCCATCCTTGGCCTTATAGGGAAAATCGATCAGTCCCCGGCGAAAGTCCCGCACCTGGATCCCCTTATCGGCCAGGGCATTCACCCAGCGATAAAAGCATTCCTCGTAGGCGTACCACTTTTGGTGCAACACATCCACCAGCATCGGCATATCGGATTTCCGCGGCAGCACCCCTTCGGACTGCTGAATCTGGTGCATGCGCTTGTACAAAACAACCTGGTCGCGCAGCTCATCCAACTCCGCCAGCGCCTGGGAAAAGGTTTGTTTCACAAACGGCAGCATCCTCACCGCTTCATCAAGCGTGAAATATCGCTCATACAGTTTTTGTAAC
>CALAJO010000106.1 GCA_937922745.1 uncultured cyanobacterium | reverse complement strand
GGTATCCAGGATATTATAACGGATGAGTGGAATGCCGTTCTCTCCGGTAAACATCAGGGTTCGGTTCTCGCACTCGAAATACCGGCTCATCGGATCATACTGCACCAGCGTGGGCAGGCGAGATTCGCCGAACAGTGCCTTTGCCGCCCCGGGATGGCTTGAAAGGAAACGACGAATGCAAATGCTCAGCGGCGTTTCGTTTCCCAGCACGCCAGCGTCCGCGGTGCCGTAGAGCGAGGCAGACCGATAATAAATGTCAGTGACGCCAGTTCGCTCCGCCATCAGGGAGCGCCATTCTTCGCTGAATACCTCCCCGGCCATGACCAGGCCAATCCGGAAGGGGCTCCAGTCAATCCCTTTTCCTCGGCCGGTATCCACCACGTCCTTGAGGAATGGCGGGTAGCCCAGGAGGATCACCTGGTCATACAGTGGCCCAAGCTCCGTTACCACGCGAAAAATTTCATCCTTGTTATTCCCAGGCGTCACAACGGTTATAGGATACCCTTTTTGGGCGACATAACGGCAACAGTTGGCCGTGTACATCCCGCCAACCCATGTTCCCAGGGCAAAGCAGATGACGGCCAGCGTGGATCGCTGATCCGCCTGAAAGCTGTCGTGGAACACCTGTTCGAAACGGGTTGCAATCTCCAGCTCATCCGATAAAAACCGGGGCCAAAAGGTTGGGCTGCCCGTTGAGCCGGAAGAAACCGCTACCATATCGCAATCGGTGAGCTGCCCATTTCGGCAAAGGGCGTTTAAAGGGTATTTATGAAGATAATTTGTCTTGGTCACAGGTGGCAAGCTGGCAAAGTCTTCTGGCAGCTGAATTGCATCCGGGTGGATTTGATAGGCTTTGAGAAAGTCCTGGTATGCTGGGACCGTTTTACTCACCTGTCGAAAGCGTTCAACTGCCTTATTTGGTGCTTCACTTTCCAAGGCCTGACTGAGACGGATATCCAGCGGCGTTTCTAAAAACAGTTTAAAAGCATCCAGGCTTTGATTGCCTTTCATATTTCCCAATCCCAAGGCTTTAGGCTGCATAACACTCTCGCTCTCACGTATCGGATAGGATTCTGAGGACATCCTAACAGAAAGTGAGTATGGGATAAATCCAGTAGAATACTAGGCTGTAAATGCCTTCCTGCGCCGGCTTTCATCCCACACCACTTCTTGAGCTTTACCTTCAGTAAAGGTGGGTTTGGCGCCTGCCGGGGCCGCTGTCGCATCAAAAACGGAAATCTCGGCCTGGGTGTTTTTGCGGGTTTCCGGGACGATAACCTTGTGTGGAAGCGGCATCACCGATCCGGTTCCGCAATTTACATAAAGCAGTGTTCCTTCCGAAACCGCTTTCCAACCACACCGATGGTAAGGAACCTCCGGTCGCACAGCCCTGAAAAGGGTATTATAAAACCCTTCCGGATAAAGCGCTTTACCAATTGGAGTGGTGGGCAGATCCTTATCCACAATTTGATTGCCATGGGTATCGCCACTAAAGATAAACGATGGCCCATTCGGGAAGTCTTCTGCAACCTGTGCCAATAAAGGATTATGCGACAAGGAAATATGAGGGACGCGATTATCCACCTGCTGCCAAATCTGTCTTGCTTGTTCTTTAGCATACTCAGCCGCAATCTGGCATTGTTCCGCTTTTGTTTTCCCTTTGCCCTTGCTGCGTTTCGCCTTGTTTTCCTTTGCATCGTCCAGGAAAGAAACCATCAGGGATGTCCCGGCACTGGGGATCTGTATCTCTCGGGCTTCATTCACGTAAATTTCAAAGCCGGCATCTCTTAAAGCCTGCTCAATTACATCGCCATACCGTCCATGAGCCCTGTCATGATTCCCGATACAGGCAATCTTGGTAACATCCTTCGGCAGCCGGGCAAGAAACTTTTTCGCCTCAGCCAGATAAGGCGAACTGGGAGCATGGACCAAGTCGCCTGAAAATATCAACAAATCCGGCTTTAAGTTGGTAATCGTATCGACTACCTTGTCAACAAAAGCCTTTTGCGTGTGTTCGTAAAAGTGCATATCGCTAAACTGCACGATACGTAAGTTTTGTTTATCAGCTCCATTCGGAAAGGTTAAGCCAGGGATGGTAATTTGATGGGGTTTCACCCAAAAGGAATCTACAGGCTGGAAAATAGGTTTGAGCGCCCGAGTAACGGCAGTCGCTAGAACATTTTTTAAGTCGCCAGCATGTCCCCCTCCTCTTTGAGGTGACTGGGTTCCAAAGCGTGTGAAGTCCTGGGTGACAGTATAGAGATGCGACGCCCTGTTTGCAAAAGCATGAGGCGTCTGAGCCCTAAAGGATGGATTTAAATGGGGTGAGATAGGCTTGATCATCATGATGTGCTTCTATATATCTGACTGTGATACATGTAACATGAAATAAAAACGATAGCATTATTTGTTACAGACTGAGCCTATATTGCGACGAAAATTTATAAAATCAAGCTGATGTAGGGAGTAATCTATACGCTAAAACCGAATAACGGTATGATGGGGGAGTGAGAGGCAGAGTATTTTCGGAGGGCATCTTGTGAAATCGGACACATCGACCTTATCATCCATCATCGCGCCTGCTGAGCGGCTGCGTTTGATAGCGGAACAGCTCCAGGCCCGTAACCTGGATGCGTATTATGTGCCGCCGGAAGATGAGCATTTAAACGAGTATCTACCCGAAAACAAGAAAAGAATCCAGTGGCTCACCGGCTTTACCGGCGAAAGCGCACCTTTGCTGGTATTACCGGATAAACTTCATCTTTATGTTGATGGACGTTTTCATCTGCAAGTGGATGATGAAGTCGATCCTGCTGTCACAACGGTGCACAAGTTGCCGCCGGATCAGTCCGGCGACAAGTGTATTGCAGCCGCTCTGAATGAAATGCTGGAGCAGGGAAAAGAAAAGATCATTGTCGGTTTTAATCCGTTTATTGTTTCCCCCAGCCGACTGGCGTCGCTGGAAAAACAAACGCCTTCCGATAACATCCAGTGGCAATCCATTACGCCGGATCTCGTTGACCAGGTCTGGAGCGATCGGCATGATCAGGCTAGCGAACCGGCCTATCAACTGGATACCCGCATCACAGGGCAATCGGTTGAAGAGAAGCTTTCCCGGATTCGCGAGGATATGAAAAAACTAAACGCCGTCATTCTCCCGGTAACGCGGCTGGATGAGGTGTGCTGGCTGTATAACCTGCGCGGGAAGGATATTCCCTACAACCCCGTCCTGGAATCCTATGCAATTTTAACGGAGAACGAGGCATTTCTCTTCACGCAGCCGGCCAAGGTTTCAGAAAGCCTGAGGCAATCCCTTGCGGCGCAAGGTATCCAGGTGAAGCCTTATGAATCCTATCCGCAAACGTTGAAAGAGTTATGCGCCCCTGAAGGAAGCGGGCCGCAAAAAGTGCTGATTGATAAAAGCGCCGTCACCATGGGGACGCTGGATGTGGTGGCGGGTCCTGCCGAGGTAATTGAGGCCGAGCATCCCGTGATGATGCGAAAGGCTATCAAGAACGAGGTGGAGCTTCAGCGGATGCATCTGGCCCACGAACGGGCCAGCCGGGCCATCATCCGGCACCTGGCCAGTACGGAGCTGGCTTTTGAATGTGGCAAGCCCCTGAACGAGGAAACCTTGCGGGCTGATCTGGAGCAGAAATATGCCGAGGAAGATGAATTTTTCGAGTTGAGTTTCCCCACCATTCCCGGAGTTGGGGCAAACAGCGCCATCATCCATTATTCCCACGCCGATCCAAACCAAGTTGCCAGGGCCAGCGAATTCTACCTCCTGGATTCCGGCTGCCAGTACCTGGGCGGCACGACCGACACTACTCGGACCACTGTGTTCGGAGAAGCGGATTTACTGAAGAAAGAACGTTATACGGCCGTGCTGAAAGCGCATATTGCCTGCGCCTCCCTCATCTTCCCGGAAGGAACAAAAGGTTCCCAGATTGACGCGGTTTGTCGCGCGCCATTGTGGAGCCAGGGCCTTGACTTTGCGCATGGCACCGGCCATGGGGTTGGGGCGTTCCTCAATGTCCACGAAGGGCCTAACCGGATTAGCAAGGTGTGTTCCGTCATATTCCAGCCGGGGATGGTTACATCCATCGAACCCGGCTATTACGAGAAGGATTGGGGCGGCATTCGGCTGGAAAACCTGTATTACGTGGTCGAAGCCAAGGAAAAGCCGCCTTTTATGGAGCGAAAATGGCTGCGATTCGAGCCGCTGACCCTGGTTCCGTTCGAGATGAAGCTTATCCTGTTCGAACAGTTGACGGCGCATGAATGCGCCTGGCTGAAAGCCTACTACCAGCGAATTTGGGACACGCTCAGCCCGACGCTGGATACGGATGAAACCGATTGGCTGGCGCGCCAAACCGCCATCCCGGTGGATTGGATTAAAAGGCTGCGAAACGCCTAATAAACCAAACGAACCCATTTTGCAGGCAACCAGGCAACGGCTAGCCAGATGGTTGTTAAAGTGTAGAAACCCCGGCTATGGAGCGCCAAGGCAAGCTCGGATAACATGGGGGCAAGCGACTTAGCAGAGAAACTGCAGGAGGGTTTTGAGATGAGAAGTAAATGCAGGGTGTTCCTGGCGGGCACACTGGCGATGAGCCTGTTATTGCCTGTGGCGCCCGCTTTGGCGGAAAAAGGCGGAAACGCGGGTAAAGGGAACCCCGGCCAACAGGAGATGAAGGGGAAGAAAAGCGCTGGTGATAAGGCACACCGCCATGGCGACCCCGTAAAGGCGAAACAGAAGAAAGCGCAAGCTGCCAAAGGCAACCCGACGGCAAAGCAAGCATCGGATAACGGCGTTAGCCACCCTAAGCTTGGGCATTCGCAAGGCCATCAGGTCAATGCGGCAAAAAGGCAGCCAGACAAAGTGAATCCAGCCCTAAAGGGCAATGTTCAGCAATCCAGGCGATTAGAAAACCAAGGCCAGGCGCTGGTGAAATTCCAACCTGGACGCCAAAGGGATTTAATGCGATTGGTGAATGGATACCATCTGGGCGGGCCGGGCAATGTTTCCGGGGAAAGGCTGGTCAGCTTTCCACCGGGGATTGAGAAAAAACTGCAAGCCGGTGAAACCATCCCGCCCGGCATATTGAAACAGATTGAGCTGTTGCCGCTGAATGAACACCATCGGCTGGGATTGCCCACCACAGGCAATATTCGCGTGGGTGTGGTGGGGGATGATGTTTTGCTGATGAATACCAAAACCGGCCTCGTGCTGGATGTCTTCAACCGCGGGGATGAATCGGTGATGGCCAGCCGCGATGCGCAAATTCTGTACGACCCGGTGAACCGGGTCATTCTGCGGGATGTGTTGCGCAACTATCCGGATCGCTACCAGCCCAACTGGCTCGAGCGTTTGTTTCGCCTGGGTGGGTTGCCCTATTTCATCGGCCCCTCCATTACCGTTGGCGAAAGCCTGCCTGATGCGCTGGAGGACGACTTGCGCCTGTTGCCGCTAACGGTAAACCAGCGGCTGGGCTTGCCGGTTTCAGAAGACTTGCGGGTCGGCGTGGTCAACGATAATGTCATCCTGCTGGATACGGCCAATAACATCGTTCTGGACAGCATTTACCGAGACAGCGTACTGACGGACGAACCCGGTCGGTTGGTTCGCTTCCAGCCGGAGGATCGAGACATCCTGAAGGAAGTGCTGATGAGCAATCCCGTTTTCCTGGATGGGCACGCCTATGAGCGCCCGGTTGCCATTATCAACCCGGATCGGTTGAGTGTGGGGCAGGCTTTACCCACGGATCTTGAACCTTTTGTCAATTTCCTGCCTAAAACCGTCAATCGCAGCCTGGGTTTGGATGATAGCGGCGATATCCGCGTCGGGATTATTGATGATAACGCAATCTTGTATGATACCAAGCGCAACGTTGTGCTTGATGTCCTCTACAACGTGATTTAAAGTCATCAAATTCAAATCCAAAAGAGGCCGGTGATCGGCTTCTCATCGTCTTTTCAAAATTGCGCGTGTAAAAGAACCGTTACATATTTCAAGTCCCTCAGCGTCTTGCCGAAGATCCTATGCGACGAGGGTTCGTAGAGAAAAACAGGCGCTATGAGGGTTATGGTATGTTAATTGCTGCAAATCAGGCGGTACAGGTTGCGTTAACTTATCCGGCAAGGTTTATGGCCGATTCCGGTGACAGCTTTATAACGACCGGAGCAGCCGGGGCTGGACTCATCCTTTTTCTGATTTTCGGAAGTATCTATATCGACAAGGTCTTCAAGATTGAAGGTTTAGTCGCCCTGATTGCCATTGTATTGGTGGCGGCGGGTTGGCTCAGCTTCAAGCAGCTATACTTTGGCTAGCCAATTAGCCGGTTGGTGGTTCAAAACAGGCTTCAGTCATCCCATAATACTTCGGGCGGGTGAATACGGTAGGCGTTTTTGATTTATGTCATAATAACCGAGCCCGGCTGAAGGAATGAACTGGCTGATGAAACCGATACCCTATCATCAATTTGCAAAACACTATCTCTCCCTGGTTTTATGGGGCATTGTAACGATGGCCTTGCTTATGCCAACGGACTTTGCCCAGGCGCAAACGCCATCCAACATGGTGAATGTGACCGTTGATTTTGCCCAACCCGTTGCGGTGAAGTCCATGAGCGGCGTCATCCATGGGATGAGCGACAATGCGCCGGGTGATAATCTGGTTCAGCCGCTTCGTCCCCGGTTATGGCGCTTAGGGGGTATGGAAGATCCGCTTTATAACCGTGTCATCCGTTTCGGCGCAAGGCCTCAGCTTGTTTTAAGCGATACATACGGCTACCCGTTCCAGAACTGGCATGGGAAAAAAGCGCCCTACCAGGACTGGACGGCCTGGGAAAACCATGTGCGACAGATTGCAAGGCGATACAAAAACAAAAACCTGCTTTGGGATGTCTGGAATGAGCCGGATGGCATCTTCTGGAATGGATCAAGGGAACAGTTCTTCGAAACGTATGTAAGGGCCTACCGGGTTTTACGGCAGGAGCTGGGGCCAGCCGCCCTCATCGGCGGGCCGAGCCTGGATTCCTATGAGAAGGATTATATTGCCCAATTCCTGGATTATGCCCTGGCCAAAGGGGCGGAAGTCAACTTCCTCTCCTGGCACGAACTGATTGAGGCGGACACCAATATCCCCGGTGTGACGGATCACCTGGTGGATGCCCGCCGCAGTTTTGTCAACAATCCCAAGTATCAAAACCTCCGTATCCGGGAAATCCAGATCAACGAATTTGTTGGGCCACAATCGCAGAACCGCCCCGGCGCGATTTACGGCTTCCTCAAGTCACTGGAGCTGGGCGGGGCCGATGCCGCTGCAAAAGCTTGCTGGGGCCATTTCGAAGGGTGGAGCGACAACTGCTTCAACGATTCCCTGGGCGGGATTTTACACCCGAATAACAAGGCCACGCTGCCGGGCTGGTGGGCTTACAAAACCTACGCGGATGGCGCCGGCTACCGGGTCAACAGTACATCTAGCGACAGAAGGGTTGCGGTGCTGGCCAGCCGTCCCCTGCAACGTGCTGCAACCGGGCAGGTTTTAATCGGGTTTTATGAGTTCCATCAAACCCCGCCGTCCGTTCCGGTTAAAATAACGGTAAATCATATTTCCCGGTTGGGTTTTCCAGGTGTTCCCCGCCAGGCCCGGGCCCGGTTGGAGCGGATTCCTGCTGCCGGTGATAATCCGGTGCCGGGTATGTCGGTTTTGTCCGATATCACGGTTCCGGTGAATAACGACAGCGTTCAGCTTATCCTGCCACGCGTTAACCTGCACGAAGGCTATGTCTTAACACTAATGCCAGTCTCAAGCACGCGGTAACAGGCCGGTATTTATTTTTCATATCCAAAGGAAGACAGCCCCATTGGCTAGCAGATTTTCCGTTTAAAATTGGTATGATAAAACTTGGTTCCATGAGTACGGAGTTGATACAATGGCATACGCTTTGAAACTAAAATTCGCCAGTGTCCTGGTGGCAGCTGGTGTTTTGGTGTCTTCTTCCTCGTTGGTTATGGCCGCTTCGGATAGAACCACGAATATTGTGAAGAAAGGGGCGGTTGGCGCAGGCATTGGTGCCGCGGCCGGCGCTCTATCCGGCGAAACCTCCATCCTGAAAGGGGCTGTTGTGGGCGCCGGTGCTGGTGCTGCTGTAGGCGCAACCCAAAACAGCAGAACGTTTGAAGGCCGCCCGCTGGCGCGTCGTGTTGTAAGCGGCGCAGCTATTGGTGCCGGCACCAACATTGTTCGCGGTAAGGGTGTTGTAAAAGGCGCTGTGGTTGGCGGCGCAGCCGGTGGTGCTTATCACTGGATCAAAAACCGCATCCGCGATTAACTTTTGCCCCAAGGCTTTTAAAAGCGCTCCTGCTCTCGGCAGGGGCGTTTTTAGTATCTAGAGTGACTTGTTATGGAAGGGGCAGGGTTTGGGAACGGGTTCTTTAAGGCATTAGCGGAGGATACGGGATAATGAATACGCCTTTTCAGAGAAGTGTATGGCTTTGAGAAAATGAAACAAGGCTGCCTTACCGGCCGATGCAATTGCGGCTATTGATTGGTAGCATAAAATTGGATAGCAGGCTTGCTTCCCCGCTTGATGGAATGAACCGCCAAGAGCAGTTATACTGGACAGTTAAGGTTCGCTTCCCCTGTAGCAGCGAGTGTAGTGATGAGAGAACTGACCTCAACCGAGCAGGATGGCACGGCTGAAATGGTTCAGCCGGATGGTTTCTGGAAGGAAATCATCAATGCCATTGCGGATCCGGTTTTTATCAAGAACCGGCAGCATCGGTTTGTGGCTGTAAATGATGCCTTGTGTCACATTGTCGGCCATGCCCGGGAGGATTTGATAGACAAGACCGATTACGACTTTTTCCCCAAGGAGGAGTGCGACATTTTTTGGGAAAAAGATGAACTGGTCCTGGTAACGGGTGAGGAGAACATTAACGAGGAAACCGTAACCGATGCAAACGGCAAGACGTATACCATTGTTACCAAGAAAACCCGGTTTATCGACTCCCATGGCAACCGCTTCCTGGTCGGGGTCATTCGCGATATTACGGAGCAGAAACAGGCCGAACAGCAGATTAGAAGATTGAATCACGAATTGGAAAAGCGCTTCTCGGCCACATTTGAGCAGGCGGCTGTAGGCATTGCGCATCTTAACCTGCAAGGCGAATGGCTTCGTTTGAACCAGCGTTACTGCGATATTTTGGGATATCCCCATGATGAGCTGATGGGAATGACCTTTCAGGAGGTAACGCACCCGGAGGATCTGGAGTCGGATTTGAATTTACTGGATCGGCTACTCAAGGGAGAAATCAGGGATTATAGCCTGGAGAAGCGCTATATCCGAAAGGATCGAACCATTGTCTGGATTAACCTGACGGTTTCGTTGGCCCGCAATGGCAATGATGAACCTGAGTATCTAATAGCTGTGGTCGAGGATATTTCCGCTCGAAAGGAACACGAGTCCCGGCTGTACAAGATGGTGAGATCCTCCATTATCGGTATTCTTGTCGCTGATTTTGAAGGCCGCATCACGGAAGCGAATGACGCTTTTCTGAACATGGTGGGCTACACCCGGCAGGACTTGGAAAACGGCCGGATTCGCTGGAACGAGATTACCCCGCCGGGCTTTGAGGAACTCGATAGTAAGAACTGGCACGATATTATAACGCTGGGCGAATGTGCGCCGTTCGAAAAGCAATATATTCACAAGTGCGGGAATCGCATTGATGTGCTGGTGGGCGGAGCCTTGCTGGAAGGAAGCAAGGCCAGTTGTATCGCCTTTGTGCTGGATATTACCGCCCAAAAGCATGCGGAGCGGGTGTTGCAGGAAAGCGAAAACCGCTTTCGGCAAATGGCGGACGCCACCAGCGTCATGATCGCGATGACGGACGAGCAGGGGCGCTTGACATACGTGAACAAGGCATGGGTGGATTTCCTGGGCAGGACGTCGGAGAGCCTGATGGATGACAGTTGGCTGGACATCCTGCACCCGGAAGACCGCGAGGGCCATTACAATAACTTTAAAACCAACTTTACCGCAGGTTGCCAATTCAGCCAGGAATCCCGGATGCGGCGACACGACGGGGAATATCGCTGGATTTATGGCGAAGTATCTCCCCGGCTGGCGGAAGATGGGACTTTGTTGGGGTGCATAGGGGCCAGCATTGATATTACTGAACGGAAGCAGGCGGAAAAGGCGATACAGGAGAGCGAGGCGCGTTTCCGGGCGATGGCGGACGCCTCCCCCATGATGATCTGGACGGTCGATCCGCAGGGGAAACTCCTCTATTACAACAAGACATTGCTGGAATTTACCGGTTTCTCCGAGGCCGATATCGAAGAAAAGGGCTGGCCCGCCGTTATCTACCCCGATGATGTGGGCTGGGTGAGTGAGCGCTTCCTTGCATGTATCCAATCCCGCGCCTATTTCGAGGCCGAATTCAGGACACGCCGGTTTGACGGTGAATACTTCTGGTTGCTGTCTGCGGGCATGCCGCGCTATTCCGCAGATGGGGAGTTTTTGGGATACGTGGGATCCGGCTTTAACATCCACGACCGAATAACCGCTGAACAGGAATTAAAAAAGACGCTGGAACGCGAACACCTGATTCGGCGGATTACGGAGATCACCAGCCAGTCGTTTGATATTGAGGCGATTTTGAAGGAAACAACCCACCTGGTCGGTCAATATCTTAACGTCGATCGGGCGTTTGTGGTTTGGTATAACGATATCCTCTCCGAGGGCCCCGGCTTTCGATTGCCGATAAAGCCTTACCTTTCCCAAGGCGTCAACCCTATACGACCTGAAGATTTGCCGCTTGGATTGCTTCAATCGAGACGTATGGCGATACAGCATTCAGCCGATGTTATCATAGCCCAGTACTCCCAGCCGGATGAAGCGCCAGTGCCTATGAAAGACTATATGGAACGCAATAACATCCATGCCGCCATTGCGCTGGATATCCGCAACCGGGGGAAATCTTACGGCAGCCTGTTGATCCATCAATGCTGCCGGCCCCGGCAATGGACGCAGGAGGAGATCACGCTGCTGGAGGTGATTGTAAGACACTTGGGCGTGGTGATGTACCAGGCAGAGCTGTTCCAGATGGAGCAGTCCGCCAAGCAGGATGCGGAGCAAGCAAACCGGCGTAAGAGCCAGTTTCTCGCCAATATGTCCCACGAGTTACGCACACCGCTGAATGCCGTCATTGGGTATTCCGAAATGATGCTGCAAGGGCTGGCCACCACCCCGGAGAAGCAGGAGAAATTCGCCCGGATTATCTCGACCAGCGGCCGTCATCTGCTGGATATGGTGAATGACATTCTCGACCTGGCCAAGATTGAGGCCGGGAAATTTGAACTGCTTCCCCAGGAAATTGAGTTGAAACCGTTTTTCCAGGAAATGGTGGAGCTTTTCGCCAGTTTAGCCAAGAACAAGGAGATTTCGCTTCAACTGGAGATACAGCCGGACTTTACCACGGCCTATGCGGATCCGGCACGGTTACGGCAGATTGTGTTTAACCTGATGAGCAACGCCATCAAGTTTAATATCTATAAAGGGGAAGTCCGCATCCAGGTGTACCAGGCAGAGGATGAGAATGGAAACCCCGCTTTTACCTGCGAAATTACCGATACCGGCATCGGCATCCCGCTGGAGAAGCAAGGGGAACTCTTCACCGAGTTTTACCAGGTGGATACGTCCATGTCGCGCCTTCACGAGGGAACTGGGCTGGGTCTCGCGCTCTCACGCCACTTGGTAGAGCAGCATGGCGGCACCATTACCTTCCACTCCCAAGAAGGCCAGGGCACCACCTTCAAATTCCAGTTGCCGCTTCAACCCAATTCCTAATTCATTAGCTTCCAACCGGGCAATGGAAGCTGGCTGGGCGAGTGGTAACATTAGGGTTGCTTTATTGGCTTTTTGAGGATAAGAGGAGCGTGTGCAATGAATAGAGGTTTGCGAAACGAATTGACGTTACTGGCCGGATTGGCGTCCGTTGGCTGCCTGGCGGCACGGAAAGGATCCTGGGCGGCTGGTTTGGGCCTGTTGGCTGCCGGGCTGCGCTTTTTGCCCAAGCCTGCTTATGTGTTCGAAGGCCGCGCCGTGGTGATTACAGGCGGTTCCAGGGGATTAGGGCTGGCGCTGGCTGAGCAGTTTCTCGCAGAAGGCGCATCCGTCGCGCTGCTGGCCAGGGATAAGGCGGAGTTGGAACGTGCGGAGCTGGCTTTGCAGGCTTACTCTCCGAAACAGGTATTGGCCGTGCCGTGTGATATTACTGAACCTGTGGAATTGAAGCGCGCCTTTGGACAAGTGGAAAACCTCTTCGGCCGGATTGACGTGCTGGTGAATTGCGCCGGCTCGATTGCGGTGGGGCCGTTTGAAACCATGGAATACGAGGATTTTCAGGCCCAGTTTGATTTGCAGATTCATGCGGTGGTCAATGCCATCCGCTTGGCGCTTCCTTCGTTCCGGCGGCTGGGAGAAGGCCGTATTGCCAATATCAGCTCCATCGGCGGGCGCTTGCCGGTGCCGCATATGACGACTTACTGCGCCAGCAAGTTTGCCCTGGCCGGGTTTTCAGAAGCCATTGCCGCCGAGCTGGCGCCTGAAAATATCAAGGTCACCACGGTTTTCCCGGGGCTGATGCGAACCGGCTCGCCCAAGCAGGCCGTCTTCAAAGGCGATCACGAGAAGGAATACGCCTGGTTTACCACGGGCGATGTGTCTCCAGGGGTGTCCGTCCCGGCGGAATATGCCGCGCGCCAGATTCTCGAAGGGATTCGCAACGGGGATGCGCAGGTGGCTTTTCCATGGGTAACACACATGGGGATGCTGGCCCATAACCTCTTCCCGGAGACGTATGCGTTCGTCAATGCCCAGGCCGCGCGCTTCTTTCCCAAGGGGCAATCGCATGAGCGGAAAACCGGTGCCGAGAGCCGGGACTGGCTGGAGCGCCAAGCCTGGTTTAAACCGCTGAAAGCGAGGCTGGACAATGCCGAAAGCCACTTCAACCAAGTGGATAAGGTGAATGCCGATTTCAACCTGGGTGTCGAGTCGGGCAATTAACCCCGTTTAGGCTCAAGCCTGCCAAAAAGCGAACCGGCGACGCCGCCCCATACGACATGCGCCAGGATCATCAGCGTATTCATCCGGGCGGGCTCGTCCTTGGCATTTGGGTAGAGTTTCATGGCCGGCATTAATCCCAGGTAGCTCACGGACCAGACCATGAGGCCGTAGACAATGCCCTTCTGTACGGGCATTCCGGGGATGGCCTTGGCTGCGGCGGGCATTAGCGCGCCGACGGTGCTGCCGTAAGCAAAATGGTTCACAAGCGACAGTCCCAGCAGTTGTTTTTGGCTCACGGAGGCTTCGGGAACCGGCGCTTTTTCGATGAGGTTGTCCGTAATTTCCACGGGCGGCAACGTATCGGACTCTCGGGGCGGAAGGGTTCGGTTTAGCACCAACATTGCCAATGTCATCGGCAGGGTAGCCACAAAGCCGCTTACTGCACCATTTATTAATCCCGGTAACACTGCCTGGCTGCTTGCCATCTTTCCTTCTCCTTGCTTGATGATGATATCACTCCACCCTACCAAATGGCTGGGCTATTACGCTATTCTCCGGCCTGACGGTTTGCAGGCGGTGTAAAGGCATAGGTTTCCCCATGCTTCAAATAGCGCATTTTGTGGCTTAAGCTGGCCTTCTCCACCGCTTTTTGGAAATCCGTTAACGGCGATTCAAACCGATCGTAATCGTTGTAGTGAATGGGGATGGCTTCCTTCGGGATCACCAGCTCCAGCATCCTCACGCCTTGCCGGGCATCCATGGTCACAAACATTCCCAGCACCCTGGTACCGCCAAGATGCAGCAAGGCGAGGTCAATATCGGGAAACTGTTCGGGGATGCGCGCCAGTTCATCGTGGATTAGCGTGTCACCGGTAATGTATATCCGGTAGAATGGGGCTTTGCCAGAGGTTTCGAATGTCAGCATAGCGCCATTTACCGGCGGCAACACCCCGGATACGATGCCAGGCCCGTGCTGCCCCGGCATTGCCGTGACTCTCAGCTGCTGCCCGTCTTTCCGGATGACGGCGCTTTGCCATGTATCCAGGCTGTAAGGGTGCTTAAAGCCCATATGTTTCAACGCCTTGGCCGCATGTCCGGTCGTGATGATGGGGATGGCCTTGTCCAGCTTTTGCTGCACCAGCTTGTCAAAATGGTCATCGTGCATATGGGAGAGAATTACCAGGTCAATTGGCGGCAGGTCTTCCAGCTCTATGGTAGGATTCGTCACACGTTTCGCCTGGAGGCCATACCCCAGATGGACATGATCCCCCTTGTGCAGGAAGTTCGGGTCGGTCAGCAGCGTAAAGCCCGCATAGCGGATAATGACGGTCGCATTCCCCACGAAATAGATAGAACCGCTCTTCGTATTTGTTGGGGATTCGGTGGATCTTCGCGGTATATCAAGCTCGTGGACAATTTGGCTTCGTTCGTCACGTTTTCGGATAATGGCCTGATGCGCCGCGTTATACCCCACCAAGCCCAACGCAACCAGCAATACCGCTCCCAATACCATTAACACCACACGTCTCTTGTTGCGCACTGCGTTTACCTTTTCTTACCCGTTCATGCCTACAGTTATAAGCAAAGCACACGCTTTATCCATCTAGCCATGTTGCGGATACAGCCATAGAACCCAGGATTTCACCTCCATGGCGAGTTTAAAAACCATTGCAGGCGGCCCATAATAAAGGGACGCAAGACAGGCAAGAATTGAGATGGAACCCGCCCTTTACACCATTGGCCACTCCAACCGGCCTTTCGAGGACTTTCTGGCGCTGCTTCAGGCTAATGATATCCGGTTGCTGGTGGATATTCGGACGTTGCCAGGCTCCAAGAAGTATCCCCATTTTGACAAGGAGAACTTCGAGGCCGTTTTGCCCACGCATCAGATTGCTTATTGCCATATGCCGCAGTTGGGCGGCAGGCGCGCTGCGAAAAAGGACAGCATCAACACCGGCTGGCGGCACAAGGCCTTTCGCGGGTATGCGGATTACATGCAGACCGAGGCATTTGTCGAAGGGGCTGATCAACTGGCAGATCTCGCACAAAAACAGGCCACGGCCATTATGTGTTCGGAGGCGGTGCCGTGGCGGTGCCATCGCTCCATGGTCGCCGATGCCATGCTGGTTCGGGGCTTTGCCGTCCTGGATATCATCAGCAAGACCAGTGTCCGTCCTCACAAGCTTACGCCTTGGGCAGTCGTCGATGGTACGGAGATTACCTATCCTGCGCCGCCGGAGCCGGTGCAAATGGCGCTTGGGCTTTCTCCCGCCGGGTCGTAGCAGGCGTGCTATGATCAGGTTAATTCAATTATTGTGAGATGACATGGCGCAATCCTGGGATCCCGAACGTTATCAGCAGGCGGCTTGCTTTGTGCCTACGCTGGGCGAGCCCCTGCTGGACCTGTTAAATCCGCGTCCGGGCATGCGCATCTTGGACGTGGGGTGCGGGAACGGGACGTTGACCCGCAAACTGATTGAGCGCGGTGCGGACGTGATTGGCATCGATGCGAGCCCTTCGATGGTTGATGCTGCCAGACGGAACGGGATAGACGCCTACCTGGCTGATGCCCACGAGATGGACTTTTCCGAGGCGTTTCACGCGGTTTTCTCCAACGCGGCCCTGCACTGGATGACGCGTAACCCTGGCCAGGTCGTGCAGAATATCTATCAGGCGCTTAAGCCGGGTGGCCGCTTTGTTGCGGAAATGGGCTGTGAAGGAAATATCGCCATTATTCGGGCGTGTATGCAGGAAGCCCTCCAACCGTTCGGCTTGCATCTGGATGCCTTGTCTCCCAAGTTTTTCCCGTCGGAGATGGAATACCGACAGATGCTGGAAGACGCAGGCTTTACGGTTGAATTGATGACCCGTTTCGAGCGCCCGACTCCGCTTCCTGAAGGAATCCGCGGTTGGCTTTCCGTGTTTGCCGTGGGTGTCCTCAACGCGCTGGCGGATGACGAGCGCGAGCCGTTTATCCAGCGGGTGGAGGCGTTGGCAAAGCCCAGGCTTTACGGGGAGCAGGGCTGGTGGGCGGATTATGTGCGCCTGCGGTTTGTGGCGCTTAAACCAATTGCGGCCTAAACGGCGTCCTGCCGCGCCAGGGATTCGATAGGCCAGTCTGCCCTTAGAGCCGCGGCCTGGTAAGCGCTTTCCAGGCATTGCAGCAGGGCCTCCCTCGGATTGGGTTGGCGGATAAAGTCGGCGTATTTCATCAAGGCCATCGTGCTGCCGCGATATTCTCCCCAGTAAGCGATAGCCGGGGATAACGGCTCCGCTGTGATCCCATCCGGCATTGGGTAGGCGTAGGAATAAAACGCCGCCTCCCGTAAATTGGGATCGCCCGGCCAAAACCCGAAACTGATGACTTCGTGGGAATAGGCTTCTTTGTCTACGCGTGTGCCCGTTGTTCTGGGCGGGGCCTGGCGCCCGGAGAACCGGGTCAAGGCCAGGTCGAAGCTGTGCCAGAACTGATGCACCGGCGTGGATTTGCCCACAAAATGTCCCTGGAATTCCGCGAAAATATCCGCAATCTGCGAAGTAATTCGCCAATAACGGTGTGCAGCGTCCGTATCATACTCGCGAGGCTGTGTATCCTCGGCAAAGGGAACCGTGTTGGGCAAATCGTAAGGCAAGGCCACGATTCTCACCGGCAGGCCGAAACGTGCCAACGTTTGCTTTACTTGCTCGTAAAATGCGGCAATGGTTAGACCCGGCAGGGGGATTGCTTCATGTTGATCCTGGCAGGTTCGGATTTCCAGCACATGCCGGTTAAAGTCAAATTCCAGCTCGAAGTCCAAACCGTTGTAAGGGATTCGGCCGGTAGTAAACCCCTTGGCCGAAGGGTAAAGCGGAACGTGCCACCAGTGGTTGAGTTTGGGATGATACTTTAGGCGAATCTTCCCGACAATTTGCATCATCAGGTGCAAGGTCTGCTTGGTTCCTTCCCACTGATCATACGGCAGAGGCGGAAAGTCATAACCGATAACCGGGCTGCTCACTGTCATGGCGGATTCCTTATCCCAACATTTAAGCCTTCACCATAGCGCCTTCAATCCCCGTTGGCAATGACTCGAGAAACAATCTTGCCCGAACATGCAAGCTCTTCTATGATGGAGACGTGACAGTTGAGGTAGAGAGCGATTTTATGACGCTGGATATGACGGAGAACAATGATATCCTGGATATCCTGGTGGATTGGTTTGAAACTATCGAGGAAATAGAGCTAACCGATGCCGATAAGGTGATGTTGGCTGAGATTGCCGAAATTTTTAATTCCTCCAGGCAAAACGCATTGGAGATGGGTGTGCTGGAAGAAGATTTTGAGGATTGGTTCCGCTTTGACGTCTTGGAAAACTGGTCCGCCCTGGTGGAAGAAGAGGACGCTGTGGAGCAGGACGCCAACCTGGTCCAGACCTTCTTTACCTATGTGAAGGAAGGGGAGCAGCGCCTTTATTTTCAGATGTTGAAGCGTTGCCTGACCGCTGCTCCTCAAGCCGCCGAAGTTTAATCATTCCCCAGCTTTGTCCCTGGCACTAAGATGAGTTAGCCAGTGATGTTGGCGCGTCGCAGAAGCGGCTTGCGGAACGGGCGTCTCTCGCTCACAATAAAGGCGTTTTAAATCCATGCCTAGAATGAGGAGGAAGCTATGCCCAACGTAACAGCCGATATTTCTGTCATCCCGATTGGCACTGGGAGCATCGGGATAAGTGATTATATTGCGGCGTCTCAATCGGCGCTTCAACGCTACCCAAACCTGGTTGTGCAACTTAACCCCATGTCCACCACCCTCCAGGGAGAGCTGGACGAGATTCTGCGGGCGCTACATGAATTACATGAAGCGCCGTTCTATCGCGGGGCCTTGCGGGTTTCCACCAGTATTCGCATTGATGACCGGCGTGATGGGAAACAGCAATCGTTAACGGAGCGGGTGGAAGCGGTTGAGCGCCGGATGTAAAAATTAATGCCCGTTGGTTTTGGTCTCGCCGTTGCCGTTAGTCGGGCCAGAGGTGGCGAACTCCTCGGCCTCGGGCTCCAGTTTGCTGACGAACGGCATGGGGCTGGTCAGTTGGATTTTCTCGATGCGGTGCCCGTCCATCTCGATAACGGTAAACTCCAGATCTTCAAACGTGGCAATATCCCCTTCGTGGGGCTCCCGACCAATCAGGCCGAAGACGAAACCGCCGACGGTCTTAAATTCCTCGTCCGGAATGTTTAAGTCATAGCGCTCATTGAGTTCATCAATACCAAAACGGCCGCTGAGCATCACGCGGTTGGGCTCCACATGATCCAGCATCTCGATATCCTCATCATATTCATCCCAAATTTCGCCAACAATTTCTTCGAGCAGATCCTCGATTGTTACGATGCCGGCAAATCCGCCGTGTTCATCGGCTACCATGGCAATCTGGATTTTCTTGCGTTTGAATTCTTCCAGCAGGTCGCTGACGGGCTTGTTTTCCGGGTAGATATCAAATTCGCGCAGCAGGTCGCGCAGGGAAACATCCATACGGCCTTCTCGCATATACTTAAACACATCCTTGGCGTGGATGGCACCCAGCATGTTATCCGTATCCTCTTCGTAAACGGGAATGCGGGTATGGCCGGTTTCAATAATCAGGGTCAGCAGGTCATCCAGCGGCTCGGAAACCTCAATGCACTCCACGTCGGTACGGGGGATCATGATGTCGCGGACGACGGAATTGGTGAAGTCGTAAATATTCTTCAGGATCCGCTCTTCGCGATGTTTCAGGACGTTCTTCTCGCGGCCCTCTTCCACCAGGCGATAAAACTTGCTGCCCCATTCCTCGTTGGTTTCATCGGCCAGTACCTCGATAATCACTTCCTTGACGTGGCTCACGCGGGACTGGACGCGATCGCGGATATGCTCGGTCAGGTCATCCACGTCTTTTACCTGGGTATCCGGATCCACTTCGACACGCATATGTACAACAACACCCGACATGCCGTAATCAATCGTCCTCAGATCGTGGATTTGGGAAACGCCGTTCAGCTTCAACACAAACTCGCGTATTTGCTGTTCAACCTGCGGCGCTGCGGAAGAGCCGGTGAGGCCACGGCTGTTATGCATAAACAGGTAAACGGCAAGGCCAAGCAGCATTAAGCCGATAACGATGGATGCGCTGGCATCCGGCATGTGGGCATATTCTTCGGAAAAAATGCCCAGTTCCACACCAAAATGGGAAATCGTAATCGCAATCAGCGCGAAAATGGCACCCAGCAGCGCTACCGTGTCTTCGTAATAGACAAACCGGGTGGTGGGGCTGGTAATACTCTGCACATGGCGCCCGGCCGTAATGAGACGATCGAACCAGGAGCCCGCCTTGATATCCTTTTCGTTCAGCACGGCGTGGGCCGCCACATCCACCGCCTTCATCTCCAGCCCAATGCTGACGATCAGGACGGCTGCGGCCCAGAAATAGCCGGTCAACGGTTCCGGGTGGATAAAGCGGTTAAATCCAATCACCATGGACCAGACAGATAAAGTGAGCATTAAAAGGCTGGCGAGCATCGCCCAAAGCGTGGTTTCCAATCCATAACCGAATGGGTGGGTTTTATCCGCGGCCCGGCTGCCCTTAAACAGGCCAATCAGCAGGAATCCGCTGTTGATGGCATCCGCATAGGAGTGGATAGCTTCCGATATCAGCGCGCTTTGGCGGCCGAAGAAGCCTGCAATAAACTTGATGGTGCCAATGGCTAAATTGGCTCCCAATGCAATTAATACGGCATTGCGGCCATGATAGGATTGACCGAAGGGCTGATCGCGATCAGCCTGGATAATGTGTGTCTCAAGTTGGGGCTGTGACCGTAAGGGGCTACTGTCAGGGGGGTCGGACGTTGCCATGGTTCCTCAATGGTTACGGACACAACGGGTGCAAACAAAATTCGATGAATTGTGCCTGCGGGATATCAACAAATGATGCATTCGTGTATTTCTCATCGACCGAAACGGGCGATACTTGAATCGAACATCAAGCCTTTATTATACGCAAATTCTCCATGATTTCAATGGTATAGACAATGGATCCATAGGCTCAAAATTTCAGTTTCGCATCATATTCTGCGTAACAACGATATCAGGTAGCGTTCTTCCTTCAGTCGTCGGGGATGGCTAGGGCCGTAAAGCCGCTGATGAATTTGAACCACTTGTTTTTGGAGCTGAATACTTTCCTCCAGGATAGATTCTTGCAGAATGTCAGGCGAACCGGCATAGGTTAA
This sequence comes from uncultured cyanobacterium, assembly GCA_937922745.1. Classification (GTDB taxonomy): domain Bacteria; phylum Cyanobacteriota; class Vampirovibrionia; order Vampirovibrionales; family JAGQHJ01; genus CALAJO01. The sequence continues at coordinate 11,312 of CALAJO010000106.1, read as the reverse complement.
TCCATGATGTTCGGTTTCCAAGGCCAGGGATTTGAGCGTGGTGCCAAGCCGAATCAATTGCGCGGCTGTATAGTCTTCCAGATTGCCGCTGGCTTGCTGCGCAAATTTTTTCCATTGATAATAAGCATCCCGAATTTTCGTTGATGATGCATCTTGCATACTGAGTTCTTCGTATATTTCATAACTAGCTTCTGCTGCTATAAGTTGGGCAAGGGGAACCAGCGGCTGGGCTTCCTGCTGGAGAAGGGTAATGGCTTCCACAAAGTCGGCTTTTCCATATAATCGTGTCCCATTCGGAAAAAACTCGAAAGTTTCAAGCCCATACTCTTGCATCATCTCGCTGTCACGTTTCAATAATTTACGGGTTCGGCCTATATGGAGTTGTGCTTCAGCTATTAGGGTTGCATCAGGCGCAACGTCTTGTGTCAGATCTGATATTCGTTTTCTGAGAATTTCTAGACATTCGACATGATGACGAACCAATAATGGCAGGCGTTTTTTCAAGTCCTGCTCCGGCTTTTGGTGCGTTGGGTTCAGTTCCAAACCCGTTGTTTCATATAAAACATCTGCAAGATACGACCTCATTAAGAAGGCTTGATCAGTGTTATCACCATATTGAGTGACATATTGCTGATAACCGCTACGCATGCCCAGCAAGGCACGGTACTTTAGCTGCTCAATTTGCTTCTCGTTATCTTTGCTATAATTGGCCCGATTTTCAGCTTCAAGTTGCCGGGCTTGCTGCAGCGCAGTCAAGCCCTTATCAAAAAGCGTTTGGTAATCCATCAAATTATTGGCGGAAAATGCCACGTCCCTAAAAGGAAGCGGATTTCGTGCCACCTGTGGATAGCCGTGAAAGCCAGCATATCGCGAAATATTATAAACATTCATTCCTTTATCAAAAACGAGAGTCAGGCAACTATTGCGTTCAAGTATCCTTTGAACTGAATCTCGCTATGAACTGATCTCGTCGATGAGAGTTTCCTCGCCTGTCATCGGGGTTGAAGTGCCAGCAGGGGTTTTAGCAGCCGAAACCAGGGAGCTAAGCAGGCCGGGGCTTTTGGATTTTCGACGCTTGCCACTGGGATGGGTCACGATATAACCAATCTGGTATCCAATGACACCGAGGATGATACTGGCTGCCAAGCCGTAGAGGACTGACTGAATCGCGTTAAGCGTGTGGACATACCCGCCAAACCCCACGATGAGAAACGCAAGGGAAGCAAACAAGCCGGTTAGTCTTTTTTCCAGTTTCATATGCCGTTATGCTCCTTGGACATGAATCATGGTTATCGTGCTGCCTTCTCTGCCGCCACTTCCACCATACCGACGGTCACGGCACGCACGGTTGGCCCGATTTCATTATAGGAGAGGACGCCGATCTGCGGCAGCATGCGCTCAACCAGTCGGCGCAGGGGCAAGCGGATTTTCGAGTTGCAGAGGATGACCGGTTGGACACCGTGCATGGACAGGGCCTGCTCAATCTTCTGGCTGATGCCGGAGAGCAGGTTTTGGACAAAAACCGGGCTCAGGGCCAGGAGTTCGCCGCCCTCAGTCAAGCCATTGCCCAGCTCCTCCTCCACCTGGGGCGAAAGGGTGACAACGGCCAGTTCACCCGAATTGGGATCCATGTATTGTTTGCAAATGCTGCGGGAAAGGGCCATGCGGCACTGCTCGGTAAGGTAGTCCTTATCCTTGGTCACGCGGGTGTGGTAGCTCAAGGCCTCCAGGATACTCGTCAGGTCGCGGATGCAAACGCGCTCGCGCAGCAGGTTTTGCAGGATGACGTGGAGTTCCGCCACGGTGAGTTGATCCGGGATCAGGTCGTCGACAAGGGATTCGGCGGTTTTCTTCATGTTGTCCAGCAGGGTTTGTACGTCCACGCGAGACAGGATATCCGGTGCGAAGCGCTTTACCACTTCCGAGAGATGGGTTGCCACCACCGCCGACGCACTGACGACCGTATAGCCCTTGGCTTCGGCATCTTCCTTCTGGTCGGCGTAAATCCATACGGCGGGCAGGCCAAACGCGGGCTCCTTGGTCTGGATGCCTTTTAGCTGCTCATCTGTGCCCTCGGTGTTCATGGCAAGCCACATATCCTGACGCACTTCGCCACTTTCAATCACTACGCCGCGCAGCTTGATGTTGTAATGGTTGGGCGGCAGTTGCAGGTTATCCCGCACGCGCACGGAAGGCAACACAAACCCCAGTTCCACCGCCATCTGCCGGCGAAGCTGGGAAATCCGGTCGAGGAGGTCGCCGCCATTTTCGGCTTCCAGCAACGGGACCAGTCGGTAGCCAATTTCCATTTCCATCGGCTCCACTTGCAATAAGTCCATGACGTTGGCGGTTGTTGCGGCCGTTTTTTTCTTCTTCTCCTGGGCCTGCTGGAGGGCCTCCTGCTTCTTGGCCTCGGCCTCTTCCTTCTGGCGATTTTTCATCAGCAGGAAGCTGCCGCCGATGGCCGCCGCCGCAATCACCATAAACGGGATTTTCGGGAGGCCGGGAGTCAGGGAAAGCGCCCCGATCAAACAGCCCACGATGGCTAAGATTTTAGGATTGGTGAACATCTGTTCCTGGATGTCATCGCCGAGCTGGGTGTCATCGCTGGAAACACGGGTAACGAGGATACCGGTGGCAGCAGAAATGATCAGCGCGGGCATCTGGGATACCAGACCATCTCCCACGGTGAGGACGGTAAAATGCTGGACGGCTTCGCCGATGGGTTGCCCCAACTGGAATACCCCAACGATGAGGCCGCCGATAATGTTGATGACGGTAATAATAATGGCGGCGATGGCGTCCCCTTTAACAAACTTGGAGGCACCGTCCATGGTCCCGTAGAAGTCCGCTTCCCTTTGGATGTTGACCCGGCGCTTCTTGGCCTCCTTTTCATCGATGAGGCCGGCATTCAGGTCGGCATCGATACTGAGCTGTTTACCGGGCATTGCGTCCAATGTAAAACGGGCGGCGACTTCCGCGACACGGCCCGCGCCGTTTGTAATAACGATAAAGTTGATGATGACCAGGATGATGAAGATTAGGATACCGACGAGGTAGTTGCCGCCGACAACGAAGCTCCCGAAAGCGTGAATGACCTCGCCTGCCTCCCCTTTGGTAAGGATCAGTCGGGTGGCGCTAACGTTAAGGCCCAACCGGAACAACGTGGCCACCAACAGGATAATGGGAAACGTGGAATACTGAAGTGGCTCGTTGGTGTAAATCGTCACCATCATAATGGTAATGGCCAGTGCGATATTAATCGTCAGCAGCACGTCCAGGATAAAGGACGGCATCGGCAGCAGCAGCATGGCAATAATCAGCGAAATGCCGACGGCCAGGAAGATATCGTTATGCTTGAGCAGGCTGGACAGTTTGAACTTCGGCATCAGCGTGTCCCTCCATTATTGATCATGCGGCGGGCGTGGCGGTTCTTGCGACCCTTGTTCTTTTTGAAGACGTAGGCCAGCACTTCGGCCACGGCAATAAACAGGTCGGGGGGAATCATATGGCCCACTTCGATCTGAGCGTACATCTGGCGGGCCAGCGGTTTGTTTTCTACGATCGGCACACCGTGTTCCTTGGCGAGTTCCCGAATCTTAAACGCGAGGTGATCCGCCCCTTTAGCAACCACGCGGGGCGCAGGGGCAACGTCCGGATCGTACTGGATGGCCACGGCAAAGTGGGTCGGGTTGGTCACGATGACATCGGCAGTAGGCACGTTTTTTGTAATCTGTTGGCGAATCAGTGCTTGCCCGGTCTGGCGAACCTTGCGCTTCACTTCCGGGTTCCCTTCGGTGTTTTTCATTTCGTCCTTAATGTCCTGGCGGCTCATACGCAGCTGTTTCATCAGCTGGTAGTGCTGGTACCACCAGTCCGCAATGCCTAGCACCAGCAGTACAATGGCCGTGGTTACGCAAATATTCAGGGCGGTTTGGAATATCAGCAGCCAGCTTTGGCTAAAGCTCATCCGGGTCATCGCCATCAGGTGGTCATGCTGGGATTGGATGATGGACCACGCGCAGACCGCGACAATCACCATCTTGAGAATTCCCTTAATCAACTCCACGAGGGACTTCTGCGAGAACATCCGTTTGAAGCCTTCCAGCGGGTTGATTTTGGCAAGGTTGGGCTTGAGCGGCTCCATGGTAAACAGGATGCGAACCTGGGCGATATTTGCCAGCACACCGATGAACATAACGCCGACCAGGAAAGGCGCGACAACAATAATGTAGTGGTAGGTCACATCCTGAAAGAGCAATTGAAAGGATTGCGGGGTCATGTTTTCGGCGGCTTGCGCCAGGTGATTTCGGAGCATATCGCGTGTCAGGCGCATCAGGTACTCGAAGAAGGAATTGCCGTATATCATGATGATCATGGCAATCCCACCCAGGACGAGGGCGGCGTTCAGGTCCACGCTCTTGGCGACCTGTCCTTTTTTTCGCGCGTCGGACAGGCGCTTGGGCGTTGGCTTTTCTGTCTTTTCTCCTGAACCGGACATAGGGCTCCTGCTACTTGTAGATTATCATCATGACTTTGGTCAGCTCCTGGAAGGTGTTGCCCAGGGCAGACGAGGTAAACGGAAGGGTGGCGTAGATAAGCAACAGGCCTACGCCGATTTTGAGCGGCAAGGCCACCATAAAGATGTTCATCTGCGGCATGATTTTGGATACAAAGGCCATGGCGACTTCCTGAACCAGCATAATGCCGATAATGGGCATCACCAGCATTACGGAGAGGGTAAATACGTTGCCGCCCATTTCCGTAAAGCGCGCCGCCAGCATCGCCGGGTTTAACGCGGCGGAAGCTAGCGGAATGACGTCGAAGCTCTTGGCAACTGCGATAATCAGGTTATGGTGGATGTTCAGGCTCAGGAAGAGCAGAATGGCGACAATGAAATAAAGTTGCCCCACCACGGTGGATTGCTCCTGCGATACCGGATCGACGGCATTGGCAATCCCCAGGCCCATTTGCTGGGTTACATGGCTGCCGGCCAGTTGCACGGCGGCAAACACCAGCCCGGCCAGGAACCCGATGAGCAGGCCGATAATAAATTCCTGCGCGGCCACCCAGGTAAACGTCCATAAGTCCGTGGCGGGCAAATGCGCATTGGCGGAATACAGCGGGAACAGGACAAACGTGAACGCCAGGCTCATGCCCACTTGGAGTTGAACGGGCACGCCCATTTGGCTAAAAAACGGCGCGGAGATGAGCATCCCTGTCATGCGAATCAGCATCAGGAGAAACAGGAGAATCGTGGTGGTGGACAGAACGCTCAGATCCAAAGGGATTACCTCGGTCGGTTGCCTTTACTGGGGAAGGGAGGCCAGCGTGCGCAGCATCTCCTGCGTGTGGCTGATAAAAATCTGTAACATCCACGGGCTAACAAGCACCAGCGTGAGCATGCATGCCAGGATTTTGGGGACGAATGTCAGCGTGGCTTCCTGGATTTGGGTGACGGCCTGGATCAAGCTGATAATCAAACCGACGCCGAGGGCTACCACCAAAACCGGCGCGGACAACATTAAGATCAGGAGAATTGTCTCCTTCACCAGGTCCAGAAAAATTACTTCGGTCATTCGCTTGCTCCCGTCTCTCTCTATCTCTCTTTTCTCTATCGCTTCCGTTACTGAAACCCGCGTATCAGGGCTTCCGTGATGAGGTGCCACCCATCCACCAATACGAACAGAACGATTTTAAATGGCATGGAAATGGACACCGGCGGCAGGAACAACATCCCCATGGAAACCAGGATGCTGGACACCACCATATCGATGACGAGGAACGGCAGGAAGATAATAAACCCGAGCTGGAAGGCGGTTTTCAACTCGCTGATGACAAAGGCCGGCAGCAGCACATAAGTGGGCACATCCGCCGTGGTGCGAGGCTTTTTGATCTTCGCCAGGTTCACAAAAAGGCTCACATCCTTTTCGTCCACCTGCTTGAACATAAAAGCGCGCAACGGTTGAATGGCCTTATCCAGGGCCTGTTGCTGCGGGATCTGGCTGGCGAGGTACGGTTGCAGCGCCTGCGTGTTGATCTGGGAAAACGTGGGCGCCATCACGAAAAACGTCAAAATCAGCGACAGTCCCACAATCACCTGGTTAGGCGGTAGTGTCGGCGAGCCGACCGCATGGCGTACCAGCGACATGACAATGACAATGCGGGTAAAAGCGGTGGTCATAATCAACAGGGCTGGGGCCAGCGTCAGGATTGTGAGCAGTACCAGGATCTGCAAGCCCTTGCTCACATCCTGCGGGTTAGTGGATTGCCCCACCTGAATATCCAGCGTAGGCAACCCGATGTTGGCCTGCGCCCATACGGTGGGCGTTAAGCTAAACAGGATGCCCAGCAACAGCAACCCGATAAACAGTTTTGGACAGAATCCGTGACCAATCCGCTGCATTCCACTCACTCGCTCTCTTCCAGAAATTTGATCCACATGAACACCTGTGGTCATAATGACCGATTTTTACAGGGCTCGCATCAACTATGTATAGGAGCAGCCACGCCTTCTCCCCTGTTTGGAGGAGCCGGGCAATCCCACAGGAACACCCGAGATGTAACCACTTGAAAAATCATTTGTTGTAATACTACCCTGGCGAGACATGTACTTGAATTAGGATAGATCTTACTAATGGGAGCGCAGGTCATCGTATTTGATGATGCTGATGTTGCCGTCCACCTCCAGCATGGCCAAGCGAACATGGCTGGGGCTGATGACGCCGTTTTCACGTAACACCTCGCGCAAGTCATAATTACCCACACGTTCCCGGCGCATGTTTTCCTTAAGGATTTTTCCGCGATTGATGAGGATGGTTGCCCGACCGTCCACGAATCGGTCAATTCTGCGGGATTTGCTGGCAAACAACCCGATCAGGTAATTCAGCAGCAGTAAGCTGCCAATGCCGATGAGGCCGCCGGTCAGGCTTTCATCGCCGCCGCTCATGGCATTCTGCGCGGCCTCGCTAACCAGCAGGATTAAAACCAGGCTGTAGGGGGACAGTTCTCCCATATGGCGTTTTCCGGCCAGGCGAAGGCCAAGCAGGATAAAGAGATAGATAAAGACCGTCCTGAATGCAATTTCGAAAGGTGGGATATCCGTTGTCCAGTCCATTTTGTGATCCGGCCCCAAGAAGACCATGCTATTCTACCGGATTTGCCTGCGCTGCAAAATATCAAAAGCGGCTATTGCTTGCAACCTGTTCCGCTGGGTTTGGTTGGAGGGCCTTAAACCACTGGTCGGCACTTTGGCCGGTAACGCCATTTTGGTAAACCACCATGGCCCGTTGTCGAATTTGGTTTGAGCCATTCTCGTCGGACTCAAACACCGGATCATAATCCACGTAAATGCGTTTTAAAACCTTATAAGCCGGAAACAGGCGCTTATCCCGGGTAAGTAACCTTAATTCGGATGGGTGGGGCTTTTTGTATGATAATAGGCGGTTTAGCCGCTGCCATGCGGTAATTTGCTCCAAATCGAGATAACGTCGCCCTTTTTCGTCCGTTTTAAGATAGGTCGCGTATCGATGTGAAAGGTCTTCATATCCGGATGTAAACCGGCCCAGATGATCACCGAAGAGATCGGCGCCATCCAGTACGCCCTTTTTAAAGTAACCATCCCCGTTGCGGTCGGCAACCAGCCAGGCTTCGTTGGGGTTAAGTCCGCCGGTCGTTACGATTGGGCTGATTGTAGTGTTTTTAAAGCCATCGGGATCAACCTGAAAATGATCGTTGCTGTTGAGGCTTGCATCCTGCTGGTGCAGATGGATTTTAACCGGGGAAAAGAATCCGGTATTAATTTTATAGGTTTGCCCAGTGCTGGGGTTGGTATAAATAATATTTTGTGAAGCCAGCGCTTCTGGGCCATCGTAAAAGAATTTGTCGAAAATAAAGGATTTAAAGATGAGATACTCATCACTACGCCCCGAACTTAAAAAGTGTTTCCGCTGAAATTCGAGGAAATTGCTGACGCCCCAACTGTCACCGGCGAGAAAGCTCTCCCTTGTTTTAGACCAGGATTGGCCATTGACACTAAGCCCCTTGAGGAAATCTTGATAGCTGATATCGCCCAGTTCCGAACCATCCGAATCCAACATCCGGATATTTTCTTCTTGATACTCATAATAGGAATTCAGTACCTTGTTATCATTTTTGCCGAAGAAATCGGACATTGAGTCTTCGATTGTCTGGTAAACGGTCTTATGTGCCTTTGTTTTCGAATAGTACGACATGATGTCTTTTACCGAGTTGGCGCCGCTGTTCCAAAACCAACTGATGAAGCCAATTTCCTTGTCTGCTTGCACTTGGGTAACTGGCGCCGCAGCAGGCCCCTGAGATGGTGCGGCTGCCGGTGGCACTATTGGAGGAGGTGCTTGTGCGAATTTCCTTATTTCGATACCGGAACGGGGAATGTATACCCATACGGCATCCTCGCCTAATATTGCCGATTTTTCACCACGCAACGCAAGGCAGGCCATATCACCCGGTTTTTTGCCGTTACTGGGATCAAGGTCTGCATCTTCGAGCCAGGATGGGGACAAATTTGTGACGATGGTGCCATCAATCAACTGATAGGTTTTTTCGCCATTCCCGTCGCCGGTTGGGCAGGCGCCAATGTTGCCGCCAGGCGAGGCGACCTCCTGAATCTGGTTTGCATACTTGGAGAGTACGCGAGCCGGGCCAAAATCAGCAGGAAGATATCCCAATTCGCTATCAGCATGGCGCACGGCGCTGATAATGCTTTGTGTTGCATTTTCACGTTTCGCGGCAACTTCTGCGGTTTGCTTCTGATGAAAGACAAGAGGAATGGCAAAAAGGGCAATGATGCCCAGCAGCGTAATCCCAATAGTCAGTTCCTGCAAGTTGATGCCCGGCTTTCGATAGTTCATGCTCTTAAAACCTGGATCTGTTTTCTCATTCTGATCTTTCGTTCAAAATGCCGTAACCTTAAATTCTGGCTAAGCAGCCAGATATCAAACGCAAGTGAAATCACATTGGCACGAAATTTAAATATCCGGCCTGCGTAAAGGGCATAGTTTTCAGCTTATGGAGGAGAGACGATAATAGGATTCCGGCTTTTCCACGAATCTGCTTAGACCCGCTCGGCCACCCTGAGTTTAGCGCTGCGTGCCTGGGGATTACGCTCCAACTCTTCCGCTGAGGCCGTAATCGGCTTGCCGATGACTTTGAAAGCTGCCTGGTGCTTGCATGTGCAGACCGGTTGATGGGGAGGGCAAAGGCACGCTGCGGAGGCCAGGCGGAAGTATTGTTTCACCAGCCGATCCTCAATGGAATGGAAGGTGATAATCGCCACTCGCGCCCCAGGGGTCAGCACCTTGGGGAGTTGTTCCAGCAGGGCTTCCAGCATGGCGGTTTCCTGGTTCACGGCCATCCGCAGCGCCTGGAAAACCCGTGTCGCCGGGTGGATATTCTGGGCCTTGGCCCCCTTGGCGCGGTAAATTCCCTCCGCAATCCTTGCCAGTTGATCAGTGGTCGTGACCGGCCGGGCTTTCACAATGGCTGATGCTATCTGGCGGGAAAACCGCTCATCCGCATACTGATAGAAAATATCGGCCAGCTCGCTGGGCGATAGCGTATTCACCAGGGCTTCCGCCGTTACCGGGTTGGCCGGATCCATGCGCATGTCTAGCGGGGCCGGGTGCATAAAGCTGAACCCGCGCTCGGGATTCATCATCTGGTACGCCGAGTAACCCAGATCCAGAAGGATGCCGCCATCCACATGCAACAGCCCCAGGTTCCACAAAACTTGCGTCAGGTCGCCAAAATTGCCCTGCACCAGTTTAAGTGTAGGCATACAGCCTGCCAGTCTTTTGTCGGCAACTTCAAGGGCTACCGGATCTTGATCCAGCCCGATTAACGTATTGGAGGCATCCAAATGCTGGCATAATAGGGCGCTATGCCCTCCGCCGCCCAATGTTGCATCTATATATAGCCGTCCCGGCTGCGGATTTAACGCGGCAACCGCTTCCGCCAGAAGCACGCTGGTATGCTGAATGGTTTGGGTTGCATCGGTCACGGGTTCCAGTCTCCAGTCTCATTTGAAACCGGAAAGATACTCCGGCATCAGGATAAGGTCGAGCCGGGTTGGCTCTTATAATACGGGTATCATGTCGCAAACCGAGGCACGTCGCAATCCATGGCCAAAATCCTCGATAACCCGCACGGTGGACGCCGAATGATCCGCCTGTCCAGCGAGGACATCATGATGATTATGGCCATGATGCAAACCCAATTTAGCGGTAGCCCTGCTAGCTACCATGATATCGAAGCCCGCTTGACTCACTCTCCCTTTTACCTCCCGGAAGAGTTAGCTTGAAAAATGTAGGGATGAGGATGCAGTGGGAAGGAACGATCCCCTTGCAGCAGGCCGATGAGTACCGTATATAAGGAATGAATGGTGTAAAACTTAATAAACAATTAATATTTCCCCCTCAAGAAGTCCTTTCCTTTGACGACAAAGATAGTGTACAAATCCATTGATGAGGTTCGCTGCCGATCAAATATCCACCAGATTATTGATTTTTTGTAAAGATTATCAACAATTTATAGGTTTAGTATATAAAAATCGGCACGTTTTTCTTCAAGAAAGTTTTTATTTATACAGAGGGTCTTTGAGGAGACAGCAGATACAGTGAGAACAAGTAAGAGAGATTTTAAGTCAGACAGGAGAAGCGACCGATGACGAGTGCAGCAGGGAGTGGCGGCGGTATTCCGCAGAACAAGATTACGCCTAATCCGCAGATCAATATCAACCAAAATAACAACGATGCGCCTCCGCCTCCGAAAACCACCCGTGGCAAGAGTGAGCAGGGCGGCACGATGGAAATGGCTTACAAGCCTCCCATTCATGCCTATGGTGCAGAAACCGCCCAGATTTTAAGGGCAATGTCCCCTACAACATTAGAAAAATTCGCGGCGATTAACCGGGCGCTCTCCGGCAACCCTGAAGACAAGCTCGGCGGTTCCACGTTGGATGGTTTGAAGTTTTTAGCGCGCAATTATGCCGCTTCCGGCGGTAAATTTGAGGAACCCACCGCACTGGATGAAGGCCCAAGCGTATTTGGCCCGGATGACGAAGAGGATGAATCCTTCCTCAATGATCTTCCGCCATCACTCAAGCATATCCTGCGGGATGCGGACACTTACAAAATCTAGAACTAGTCCGGTAAGTATTTGAGCAGGATGCGAATGCAAGCGAGTTGCCAGAAGGCTTTGTAACGGCTCACATAGTTTTCTAATCGTATCTCCAAACGCTTGAACCAGCCCAACCAGGCAAAAGCACGCTCAAC
>CALAJO010000105.1 GCA_937922745.1 uncultured cyanobacterium | reverse complement strand
TGAAAACAGACTAAACTGCAAAGATATTGATCTTAAAGAATTTATAGACTATAGAAACTTTTTATTAAATATCATATCAAAAAAGAATCTATCATCCGAAGAAATCACAGTCATAAATAGCAAAATCAATTCAAATTTATCCACAAAAATCACAAATTACTATAACAAAATTTGTAAAAGGGAACAGCATTAGCTTTGAAGGACTTCTTAACTGTTTCTCCAAGCGGAGATACCCATTCCCACTAAGCCCCATATACCTGCTGTCAATGCTGGACCCAGTAAGGAAACACGGCCAAGCAACAGATGAGCAAGAAAGCTCACCGTTCCACCAGCGATGGCACCTATCACTCCAGCTTTTTTTATTTTCGCCTTGAACTCAGCTCGTCCATCCAGAAGGTTGTTGGTTTTTTCCAGTTGATCTTTCATCAGCTGATAATTTTTCGCATTTAGATCTGCCAGCTGTTTATACTGCTGTATGAGTACAGAGGAAACCGGAATACTGTGCTGTGGAAAACCTGCAGCAGAATTTTGCATTATCCGGTAGGGTTGATAAGGATTATTCTGAACATTGAGAAAAGTGGATGATACCATACTTCAACCTCCATCAACATAAACAGGCTTAACCGAATCTTCAAAACTACCATTATTAAAGTCAGGATAATAATTATATTAAATTTCACTGTAGGTTGTCATTAGCCAGAGCGGGATTCCTGGGGCCAATGTCTCCTGGAACAGGCTGCTAACCGGCCCTAAATTGCCTAATAGTGAGCGATTTAATATCTTCTGCATGAACGTTTTTTTGCGTTTTAATTTGTAAACCTGCGGCAACCCTTTCATCGGTAAGCCTGCCAGCTCGCGGGCCTTTTCAAGTGCTTCGCGCATACCGCCCAATTCATCCACCAACTGGTATTGCAATGCCTGGCGGCCGGTAAAAATGCGCCCATCGGCAAACGCTTGAACAGCGTCAAGCGACAAACCCCGACGCCGGGCCACCACTTCGATAAACTGGGTATGGGTATCATCCGTCGTGGTTTGTAGTAATGTCCGCTCTTCGTCAGAGAGCGGCTTTTCCATGCTCAGGATGTCTTTATATCGGCCGGACTTCACCGTGTTACTGCCGATGCCGATTTTATCGAGCAGCTTCCCCACGTTGCCGGATTTAATAATAACCCCGATAGAGCCGGTAACGGTGCCCGGCTGCGCAAAAATATAATCAGCCCCCATGGCCACATAAACGCCGCCACTGGCGGCAACATCCCCCATGCTTGCCACGATCTTAATGCCCTGCTTTTCAGAAAGACGGCGTAAGGCCGCATAAATTTCCTGCGATGCGCCAACGGTTCCGCCAGGGCTGTTAATTCGCAAAACCAGGGCTTTCAGCTTCTCCTTCTCCACCTTGCCAAGCAGATCAATTACGGCGCTTTCGCCACTGACTGTTTTGCTTTCCACAATCACGCCATCCAGCTCGATATAGGCTATGCGCTCATCGGAAGCCCAACGTTTGAGTTTAAACATGATTACCTCCCGACAAAGTGATAATGGAACAGGCTTACATGCCATTTAATCTAGCATGCAAGCCTGTTTTACAAAATAAATAATCAAAGCTAGTCGTGGTGCATTTCCTGGTTCAGCATCAACCGGGCGTTTTCCGCGGCAATGCGCTCCGCCAGCCCGGTATCGGCGCCATGCTCCAGGATAGGTTGATCGATACCTTCCGCGCGGCTATGCACTTCGTGATCGGATCTGGAACCCGCGCCTGCGCCAAATACATCGCCGCCAGTCGGACCACCCATGCGACGGCCATGGCCCAGGTAGCCACTGGTCAGGTCTTCGCTCATGCCGCTATCGTTAATGCCGCCGGTCAGAGCGTCGGTAGCAGTACCCTCCATGGCAGAGCCGATAATATTATCACCTTGGTCCTGGTCAATATAGATGGGGGTTTCATCGTGCTGTTGAAGGTCTTCTTCCAGCTCGGTAAAGAACTGATGATCCAGAATCCCCTTCTTATATTCGTTATTGGTTTCATCCGACAAAAAATCATCCTGTATGGAATGATCCACAGGCCGTTTTGCCATGGTTGTTTTTCCTTTCCTCAATCAGTACACGTTAAACCAGCTTCTTCTTTGCAGGGTCGTTGCCGGCAGACTCCTGCGTGACGCCGACCCATTGGTATTCGCCTGCAATATCAGGCACATCGCCGGGTGCTTCATCCGGCTGGATATAATCCTTGTTACGGTTATGCATCTCCTGCCGAAGGGAGGTGATATCCTCCTGGGCCTTGTGCCGCCCCAAATCCTTGGTATCCTCCCGGCTTTCAAACTCAGGATGGTAGCGATCCCGAATATCTTCAATTCTCTCCACAACGCATCCTCCTCATTCATTGTGTCGCTGCATTTTCATCATAGCGATTTTCGCGCAGAATTCATCTGCTCGATGAGGCGATATTAGAGAAATATAGAAAGGTGGCGAATTTAAAAGGATGCGTTCTGGTACTCGGCAGGGGTAAACGTTTTGATTTCCAATGCATGGAGCTGCTTGGCAAACTCGGAGGCGAGGGCCTGGTATACCATCCGGTGCCGATCGATGAGATTGACCTCGTTAAACCGCTCGGAAACCACGATCACGCGCAGGTGCGTTCCTTCTGTCGCACTGATGCCCTTCATCGCCACGTGGCCCGCGTGCATCCAACTGTTGTCGATGATCTCAACGTGGGTTGCATCCAGCTCCCGGGTCAGTTTTTCCTGTACTGTTTCATTTGCCGTCATGCCATCATCATATCCATGGCAAGGCCCATTGGCAACCCAACCACTTGAAACCTGCACATGAGCCCTCATAATCATAAAAGGTGATGGCACAATGGAAAGGCAAATGATGGACGAAATTTACAAGAACCACTGGGAACAGGGACAGTACGCTTGCTCCAAGTGCGGACAGCCCCTGTTCCAATCCGAAGCAAAGTTTAACTCCGGTACAGCCTGGCCCAGCTTCCGCAAAGCTATGCCGGAATCCGTCGCAACAAAACCGGATTATTCCTTCGGGATGGATCGGACGGAACTGCTTTGCGCCAAGTGCGGCGAACACCTGGGCCATGTGTTTGATGACGGGCTCTTCTGCGGAGACACCCATCCGGAAGCGGGAGAACGCTATTGCATCCTCTCCAGCGCACTATCTTTTCAGAAGAAAATGAACTAGCTTAAGGATGACTCTATTTTGCTTGAAGCTGGTCAATTTTATCGGCTTGAATCGCATTCAATACTTCAGCAGGATTCAACCATCTCATAAGGAATTTTGCTTGGATTGAGCGACCGGACTTGGTTTGATAACTACTATTACCATGTTCTTCGGTTGGCTTTTCTAGCCGGTATTTAAAGATAACCTTAGGTAGAACTCATCCGGTAATTTTCTGATAAGATGCTGTGGTTGTGATTGAGAGTTGGAGGCGAATAGGGATGGGTTGGAAGAATTTATCAGACACAGAGTGGGCGTTAATCGAGCCTCATCTTCCCAAACAAAAGCGAGGAA
>CALAJO010000104.1 GCA_937922745.1 uncultured cyanobacterium | reverse complement strand
AAAAACCACTTTGGCGCGCCTCTTCCTGGATGCATTTACCGACAAGTCCGTGCTGGCCGTGGATGCTTCGACAGACTCCTACCTGGCGCTGACGTATGGATTGCAATGCCCCATTAGCGTCGCGAACTTGCTCACGCAGGTGGAGCAAGCCCCAACCAGCCGGGAGGCCATGGACTGGGCCTTGCAGGATTTGCCCGTCACGGTGCCGTCGGAATCCGAGGCGGACATTCTCTGCTGGGGCACGCTACCCGATACGCTGACCGAAAAACAGGGGGAATTGCTGGGCTATGCCCTGCCACGCCTTTTCAACACCTACGATGTGGTGATCTGGGATGGCCCGATGAATCTTACCCTCAAAGGACTAGATACGCTGGAGATCGATCCGCTCCTGGTGGTAACGCCTTTAGACGAAGCCTTTTGCCAGGAACTTGAGCTAGAGAAGGGTATGGTGCTGCTGAGCAAGGCCCAAGCCACGGATGCCTTGCCTCCCACGGCCGCCGAGCAGATCCAGGCCGGGAACTGGAAGTTCCTGGGGAAACTGCCGCCGCTGGATCCGCCCGAAAAGCGCATCCGGGAACTGCCCGCCTACTTCCAGGATTGCTTCAACAAGCTGGACTTGCCTTTTGATTTACGCCCCCGCCTTGTTTAACGTGGAGATGATGTTGAGATGATGTTGCACCACACTGCCCGGATACTGGATGGCCAGGAAACTTCCAAAGCCCTGCTGGAGAAAGTCCGCTTGGACGTGGAAGGCCTGATTGGCCCCAAGCCGAAGCTGGTTGCCGTACTGGTCGGCGAAAACCCCGCCAGTGAAATTTATGTGGCCCGCAAGATGAAAGTGGCCGAAAAGATTGGCGTGGCGTCCGACCTACACCGCTTCCCGGCGGATATTGGCGAGGCGGAACTGATCGACCATATCCACCGCCTTAACGATGACATCATGGTCAATGCCATCCTGGTGCAATTGCCCCTGCCCCGGCATATCGACAGCCTGAAGGTGCTGGATACCGTGAGTGTCCACAAGGATGTGGACGGATTCCACCCGGTTAACCTGGGCCGGTTGCTGATGGGGATTGAGCCACCCGCCATGCCTTGCACGCCGGCAGGGATTATCCAACTGCTGGACGCTTATAAGATTAACGTGGATGGCATGCGCGCGGCCGTCGTCGGACGATCCAACATTGTGGGCAAGCCGATTGCCCTTATGCTAACCCACCGGAACGCGACAGTGACGATTTGCCATAGCCGAACCAGCAACCTGGATGACATCCTGCGGGATGCGGACTTGATTGTGGCCGCTGCGGGACAGCAGGGGCTGGTTAAAGCCGAGGCGATCAAGCCGGAGGCGGTGGTGATTGATGTCGGCATCAATCGCCTGGAAGACGGCAAAATTGTTGGCGACGTGGATTTCGAGTCCGCAAGGCACCGGGCGGGCTTTATCACGCCGGTTCCCAAGGGTGTGGGGCCCATGACCATTGCCATGCTGATGGTGAACACCGTGCGGTTATACAAAGCCCAGCACGGCCAGCCCATTGAGAACCTGCTGTTTATCTAAAACCGCTAGGATTGCTTGTAGGAAAGGGTGCTGAGCGAGGCCAGCGCGTTTTGTTGACGCTGTAACTGCGAAACCATGGTTTCCATGGCGGTGAATTGGGCCCGAAGTTGCTTTTCTCTCACCTCCAGGCGGCCTTCGCTACGCTTAATCGCGTCGTTGATATCCTTAATCTGCCGGTTGGCCGAGTTCTCACGCGAGGTGAACAAGCCATATTCAACGTCCAGCGCGTTGTCCACGACTTTCTTCACCATGCTCAGGATGCCATCGGTGCCGTTGTCGCCAATCAGCAACCTTTTGACTTCCTGGGGGTTTTGGGCCAGCGCATCCATAAACTTGGCATCATCCAGCCTAAAGGTGTTTGAGGCGCTGCCCTGCCCAGGGGATGCGTTAACAGCCCCGGTGCTAATCCCGATTTGGGAAAGCGTTTTGAAGGTGGTCAGGCTGTTAATCCCTTCGGACATCTTGGTTCGAATCTGGTTTCTGAAACGCAGGATACCGCTTTCGCCTTGCAGTACAGCATCTTTTTTGGTCTGGTCATCCATAAAGCTGATGGCTGCATTAATTTTAATGAGAATGTCATTTACAGCGCCCTTCAGCTTGTCGGTATCCTGGTTAACGTCAATGGTAACTTCAGCTCCGGCGGTGTCGGCCAGCAGGTTGAAGGTGAGTCCCACAATTCCGCTAACGCCGGAGTCAACCGTGTTAGAGGCGCTTTCGAGGACGGGGCCGTCATTAATGGTAAACCTGGCGTTATTGCCCAATATCTGGGAACTCATGGTATCCGGGCCGTTGGTTAATCTCAAGGCATCCAACAGGCCCGTCCCACCGTCATCCATGGTAATGGCCGCGCTGCCGGCTTCCTTGGATAGCAGTTCGTAGCGGTTGGTAATACTGTTAAACGTTAGGGAGACATTGGCTTCGCTGCTGGAGTTAACCTGGTTCATAAACTGGGTCAGCGTGGTATCCGCCGTAATGGTAAAGGAGGCCTTCCCAATCTTGACGGTACCGGTATTAATGGTTGGGTTTCCCTGGAAGCCGACTTCGTTTCCGACCAGTTTGCCGTCGCGGTTCATCACGTTGGTGGCGTGCTTGGCTGTAAAAGAGCTGTTGGAAGGGTCTGCCGAGCCGGTATTGAGGTGCATGACCGTGGCGAAGTTTGTGGTATCCCCGGTGGCGCCAAAGCGAATGGTGGTGCCGGAGGTGTAGCTTAATTCGGCCTTGCCGTCTGCCCCAATGCCGCCTGAAGCCGCCGCGCCCGAGACGATGGTGATCTCGTCGGCAATCTTCTGCATCACGCTTTGGGCCGTGTCCACATCCCGATCCACATTGATGGTGCGGGCCTGGTTATTGATGAACACGGTAAAAGAGCCGGTTCGGATGGCGCCGTGGGAAATCTGGTTCAGGCTGGTGTTGCCCTGGGTATAGTTCACCACATCGCCGGTGCTGATGGCCTTGGTGCTGCTGGCCAGGTTAAGCACTTTAACCTTGTAGCTCCCGGATACCGCATCGTTAGTGGCTGTTGCGGTCACCTGTTCCGGCTTGGAGGATTTTGCAAGCTTGGCGGCAAACAGGTCGAATGCGCCGCCTAACCTGGCGTCCGTTAATTTCAGCAGGGCGCTGTTCATATCCCTGACACGGGTTGAAACAGCGGTATATTGCGATTTCTCGGTATTAATCTTGTCCCGCCGTTTTTGCATCAGCGTAATGGGCTGGCGCTCAACGGCAATCAGCTTGCTGATGATATCGTTTACCGGCAGTCCGGTTGCGAGTCCACCGAATTGAATGCCCATTAACAAGGTTTCCTGTGTTATTGCAATCAACGGTCTTTCTGTAAAGACAGGTATTTTCACTATACCCACATGTGTTATCGGCTTAATCCTTTAAAAAGTTGAATGCGAACCAATCATTACATTTCAGGCGTCAGCAGGGTGATGGGACAAGTATGGGGCCTGTCGTTTTAAGTTCTCCTCTGTTTAAAAAGGCCGTCAGGACTTAAAAAAAGGGGGTAACCCTTGCGTCTTGCCAAAAATGGGCGTTGGAAGATTGCAAATTAACCCGTGCTGAAAACAGCCATCCTGACTGAAAATAACACCATATGGAGGAGGCTGTTTGTTTGTTTTAAATATTAAGCTTTGTAAAAAAAACGTCACCCTCGGCCATTTTTTTTGTTGAACTCCTTTTTCAATTTTTTTGCTTGTGACACCATGAACCTCGTCCAAAAATGGAGGATATGGGTGTGCTAAAACCGTTGAAACAACTGATTTTGATTGCGTTTTCGCTGTCCATCACGATGACAACAGGCCTGAATACCTTATCTCACTCGGCAGAAGAGATTGCCAATGCGGCTTCTGCGCCACAAGGAGAGAAGATTGCAGCCATTAATACATCCGCTGTAGCTTCTTCCATCCCTAAAATGTCCATCAAGCAAAACTTTGAAACCGACGACGCCAGCCTTTATATCGACCTGGTGGAGGTTTTGAGACTGAGAGGGACTGCATCCGGCATTCCCCCGGTCGATCGGATCAAGATTGTGCAAGAGCGCCTGGAGCGCTTTCTGAAGAACGGCGGCAATGCCCGCGATATTAAACCCGGCCAGGAAGACGCATCGATTGTGGTTCGGGCGGGCAACATGGTGTTGATTACCGTGGATGCCGCAACGGCTGAGAAGAACAAGATGACGCAGAAGCAACAGGCGCTGCACTGGACCAACCAGATCCGCAAAGCCCTGGGCGCCGACCCGATTGTGCGGGACACGGCCAAGGTTGCTTCGCGAGGGTTGAGTAGCCCGGCACTGGGCCATCTTGGGAACTATCGCTCCACCGGCGCCGTGAGCCGCGGCATGGCCTCCTGGTATGGCCCTGGCTTCCATGGCCGCCGTTGCGCCAACGGGGAGCGCTTCAACATGAACAGCCTCACCGCTGCACACCGCACGTTGCCTTTCAATACCCAAGTTCGCGTTACAAATGCCCGCACGGGGCGCTCCGCCATCGTAAGAATCACGGACAGAGGGCCGTATTCCCACGGGCGGATCATTGATCTGTCAAAGGGTGCTGCGTCCGCTATCGGTATGTTATCATCTGGTACAGCCCCAGTTGTCCTTGAAGTTGTCGGCAGGTAACGTTGACGATCAAAACCGCATTTATTGCAGCAAGTCTTACGGGGTCTCTGATGGGACCCCTTGTTTTTGCGCAGCCCCCACTCGACACCGCATGCATCCAGATTGAGCGGCATCGCTTTACCGTGGAGCAGGCCAGGACGACCCTGGAGCAACAATACGGCCTTCAGCACCGCACTTCGCTGGCATCGGATCGCGGGATGATTTTTCCGTATAAAACGCCGCAGGTGCTTCGCTTCTGGATGAAGGACTGCGAGATTCCGCTGGATATGCTGTTCTTTCGGGAGGGCAAGCTGGTGCATTACGTGGATGCAGCGCCCCCATGCAAAGCCGAGGCCTCGCAATGCCCCGTTTATTCCTCCGGGCAGCCGGCGGATGCCGTGGTGGAACTGAAGGCCGGAACCCGTGGGCGGCTTAAGCTGAAACCCGGCGCCAAGCTCTCCTATTGTTCACGTCAGTCGCAAGGATCCCGGAAATGAGTGCCTCCACGCCCAAAACCAAAGCATCGGCGGATGTGTTGCGTAACGGCGAGGTGCTGCTCAGCCGCTTTAAAACCGCCAGCCCCGTCTTCCAGTCCGTCACCTCCCGCTTCCTGCTCAATCGCCCGGTGATCGAGACGCATATCGAGAACCTGTCCAATCCAGCGCTGAAGTCCCTGATTGTGGCGGGCATTTACCAGGAGCATCAATGCCCGGTCATCCTGGTCTGCGCGGATCCGCATGAATGTACGCGCTACTACCGCGATTTGATTGAGTTGTTACCCAGGGACAAGGTGAGCCAGTACCCCGGCGAGGACTTCTCGCCCTACGATCTCTCAAACCTGCCGGTGCAGGCGATGAAACAGCAGTACCACCTTTCCTGCGAGATGATGCAGGGGACGCCCAAGGTTTACCTGGTAGCGGCCAAAAGCCTTGTGCTGAAGCATATCTCCGTGGCGGCGCAGCAGCGCAACGCCATTAACCTCAAGGTGGGCCAGGCCATCTCCCCGCAGCGCCTGGCCGAGCAGTGCCTGGAGCGGGGCTACCTCAAAACCAGCATTATCCTGGAGCCGGGGGAGTTTAGCAGCCGCGGCGACATCTTCGACATCTACCCCATCAACGGCGACCCGGTTCGTCTGGAGTTCTTCGGGGACACGATTGAGAATATCCGGGTCATCAACACGGATACCCAGCGTTCGATCGGCTCGGTGAAGGAAGTGGAAGCCATTCCCCGCAATACGTTGCTCCTGACCCCGGAAAACAAGGCCCAGTTAATCACGCTGCTGAACCAGCACCTGGCCAGGCAGAAGAAGCAACTGAGCGACGTGGACGCCGAAGCCCTGCATGCCACGATTGACAACCAGATTCTGGCGATGGAGCAGGCCTTTATTCCGGATGGGCTGGACTATTATGCCCCGCTCATCGAGAAGGACTTCCATCCCCTGTCCGAAGTCCTGCCGGAGAACAGCATCGTGGTTTACGATGACTGGGTGGTATCTGAGAACCACTTGCAAGGCTATACCGACCGCCTGACAAGGCAGTTGGAAGAAGGCGTTGCCAAAGGGCGGCTCCTGGATTTGGGTTATGCCTACCACCTAACGGCGGATGAGGGCTTTGCCACGGTAAACCAACGGGTAAAGAAGCGGCTGTACCTGGATAGCTTCCCAGCCACCAATCAACCGGGTGATGAGTCGTTCCATTTCTCCATCAACGCTTCGGCCCCGCCCGGCTTCAAGGCCGACCTGAAAGAGGCGGCGCAAGCCCTGCGGCTCTACCGGAACCAGGGATACCAGGTCTTTATCACCACGGATAACCCGCAGCGGGTGATGGATAGTTGCAAGGAATGGGACGTTCCGGCCCACTTTGTTTCCGATGAGGGGATGAGCCGGGGAGAACTGGCCCAGGCCGAGCTGGACGTCCTGATTTCCAAGAAGGGCGTTGTGGAAGGCTTCCTGCTGCCGGATGAGAAGCTCATCCACTACACGGACACCGAGCTGTTCGGGCGCAATAAGAAGAAGCTGGCGGTGTCCGCCACGTCGGCCAATAAGCGCCATGATCTGGAAACCATCAAGTCGATTGACGAGCTTCGCGAAGGGGATTACGTCGTCCACCAGACGCACGGGATTGGCCGCTTCATCAAGCTGGCGCAGATTGAGATTGACGGCCAGAAGCGGGAATACCTGACCATCCAGTATGCGAACAACGACCGGCTGCACGTGCCCGCCGACCAGGTCAACATGCTGTCTCGCTACCGTGGGGCTGGGGACACGCCGCCCAAGCTCAACAAGATGGGCGGGATTGACTGGGGCAAAACCAAGAGCAAGGTCCAGAAGTCCATCCGCAGCATTGCGCGCGAGCTGACCGAGCTGTACGCCGCCCGTTCCCGTTCCCGCGGGTACCAGTTCGAGCCGGATTCCCCGTGGCAGGTGGAGATGGAAGAGGCCTTTCCCTACACGGAAACGCCGGACCAGTGGGAAGCCATCCAGCAGATGAAGAACGATATGGAAAGCGACCAGCCCATGGATCGCCTGATTTGCGGCGATGTAGGCTACGGGAAGACCGAGGTGGCCTTGCGCGGCATCTTTAAGGCGGTGCTGTCGGGCAAGCAGGTGGCTTTCCTTGTCCCAACCACCATTCTGGCGCAGCAGCACTTTAATACACTGGCCGATCGCTTTGCGCCCTACCCGGTTCGGGTAGGTCTGCTTTCCCGATTCCGCTCCCCTAAGGAGCAAAAGGAAGTCTGCGAGCGGCTGGCTGCCGGGGAGTGCGACGTGGCCGTTGGGACACACCGCTTGTTGCAGAAGGACGTTCGCTTTCGGGATTTGGGCCTGGTGGTGATTGACGAGGAGCAGCGCTTTGGCGTGGCCCACAAGGAGAAGCTCAAGCAGATTCGCAAGGAGGTGGATGTGCTGACCCTCTCCGCGACCCCCATTCCGCGGACGCTGTACATGTCCCTCTCCGGCATCCGTGAGATGAGCCTTATTAACACGCCGCCGGTCAATCGCTCCCCGGTTAAGACGTTCGTTGGCCCGTATAACCCGGCCCAGGTGCGCATGGCCATCCTGCAAGAGGTGGATCGCGGCGGGCAGGTGTTCTTCGTGCATAACCGGGTGCAGACGATTTACAGCAAGCTGGCCGAGTTGCAGGACCTGGTGCCGGAGGTGGAGTTTGCCGTGGGCCACGGCCAAATGAACGAGCGCGACCTGGAAAACGTGATGCTGGAGTTCGCCCAGAAGAAGTACCATGTCCTCATCTGTACCACCATTATCGAGAGCGGCCTGGACTTGCCCAACGTCAATACCATTATTGTGGATCGGGCAGATCGTTTCGGGCTGGCGCAACTGTACCAGATACGGGGCCGTGTGGGCCGCGGGGAAACCCAGGCATATGCGTTCTGTTACTATAACCAGGACCAGATTTTGACCCAGGATGCCCAGGAGCGGCTTCGCGCCATACGGGAGTTCACGACGCTGGGCAGCGGCTACCAGATTGCCCTGCGCGACCTCGAAATCCGTGGCGTGGGGAACATCCTGGGCTCCGAGCAGCACGGGCATATGATTGCCGTAGGCTTTGACCTGTATTGCCAGATGCTCGAAGAATCCATCAAGGAGCTACAGGGCAAGGTGGCAGAAACCAAGGAGGATGCCGTTATCGACCTGAACGTGACGGCCTTTATCCCCGACGAGTGGGTGGGCGACAAGAACGTGAAGCTGACGGAGTACAAGCGCCTCGCCGATATCCGCACGTTGCGGGCGCTCGACATCATCCAGGTGGAGTGGAAAGACCGCTTCGGCGATATCCCGGAGCAGGCCATGCAACTGGTTCGGATGGTGAAGCTGCGGATTACCGCCACAGAGATGGGCATCCCGCTGATACGGGAGGACTCCGAGTTCCTGCGGATTTCCGTGCCGTACAGCCTGAAGGAGTGGATGCAATACCAGGCCAAGCTGCCGCCTGAGATTGGGAACAAGGCCCGCTGGGTGCCCGCCGTTACCTCCAAGGAGGGCAGCCTGCCCGTTCTGCTGGTGAAGAAGCTGGGCATGCGCGTTGCCGACCAGTTGAACTACGTAGAAGCCTTCCTGGAGAAGATGAAATCCCTTTTGGATGAGAATAAGGCTGTTGAGGCCAAAAAGTAGTTTGGTGAAACGAACTTAATTTTCCGTAAGTTAAGATATAGTGCGGAAATATATCGATTTTTTACCTGCTTTTTTTGAGATGTTTATAGCAGTTTCGAGGCTGCGAGCATTGTTATGGAAACCGTTTTGTTAGGTTTCTTCTGATTGAAACCTGGCTGATGGATATCTTGGCAAAAATACAGGCATTGAGCAGAGAAATTTCGATTTCAGATGGGTTAGGGCAAGGCCAGAAGGTATTTTTAAACAAGGTTGTCATTCCCGCGCAGGCGGGAATCCATTTTGCCCATATTGGACTTTTATTGTGTACCTGGCTGGTAGAAATACCTGGATTCCCACCTGCGTGGGAATGACACGGTTGTACGCTGAGAGCTTCTGCGGTTATCCGCCGGAATCTTGATCCGGTGGATCCGGGAGGTTGTTGGGTTGAGCGTCCTCCTCTTCCAGTGGGGGCATCCAGGTGACGCTGTTGACAGCCGGAGAAACCGGCTGCTGCCTGGGGATGTAATTGCGGCGGATGCAGTCCATGCGGTATTCCTGGCGAGTCATGTTTTTCATCGTGGCGCGGCGGCGCTCATCCTGGAGGGCCTCCAGTTCATCCAGCGCGCGTTGGCGGAGCCGTAAAACTTGCTTGCGTAAGGTTGTCAGCATTTTAAACTGCGCTAGCCAAGCGTCTTCATCCAGGTTAGCGGTCTTCTTCAGCGCGTTCAAATGGTCTTCGAACCGGGAGAGACGGGCAAGCCGCCAACATTCCATAATATACTCATCGGCGTACATTTCTTCCAGGCCGCCCACGGGAGCCAACTCCTTGCGCAGTTTTGCCACAAACAGGGCATGTTCCTTCGGGCATTCCGCTTTCATAAACGGCCGGCCCTGGCCTTCGGCAGGCGTGGCTTCCGGCTGGATGGCGTCCGCGTTGGCCTTGGGCTTAGGTTGGATTATCTTTGGCGTGCTTTTGTTTCCCGCCTTTTTCTTCTTCTTTTTACTCACAGCAACCTCCACGGAGTTTAAAGCGTAATTCAAACTATTTATATATATTTTATATCATAAATATGTTCTTGTAAACCCCTATCACCAAGACTTTTAGAGGGTTAGATGGATAATGGGTTGCTACCTAGGTGTGCCTTAAATACATATTATATAATATTATTTATATAATTGATAATTTTCGATATAAGAATGCCAGACGAACCTGCCGCCAACATTGGAGAGCTGTCAAAAATTAAAAGAAGTATGTACTGTAAAGAATTGTTGTCGGGCTTGTGATTTGTAGCGTCTTTTGCAGGGGAGAGTGTTAACCTGTTTAAAGGGACTCTGGTAGCGCTTCAATGCAAATTTCAAGAATAATACATTATAAGCAACAGCTATTATATTTGCCAAATTCTTGCTTGAGAGACAAGACTATTTCTGATTTAAATGATGCCCCATTTGCATCAGCTAACAGAGTGAATACGCACTCCAATGTCAAAACTTATTTAGGGGACAGTTTTAAGGGAGCTTTCATTGGTGGTCTTCCTGCACTTGTTGCCGGTATTATCTTCCCCGCATTTTTACCCTTAGTGCCTCTTGTTTTAATGTTCGTTTTTGCAGTGAGCTTTTTAACCCACCTGTTAACAGGAAAACGTACTCCGCAAATTCCTACGGGTAAATCACAGAATGGTACGGATGAACTGATCAGGAGATCGGATGCGCTGCTCCGAGAAGCTCAAAAATTAAAGAAGGATGAAAAAAAGTAGTTCTTGTTGACTGCTATGCTTTAAACTGGGCGTGAACAGTCTTCATCCTAGGTTTCCGCATAACGATATTTTGCGGCAAAGTTCTCACGCAATTCTTCCGCCTTAAAATAAGCTCTCTGCGCGTTTTCATAGTCTTTTTCAATCATCCTAAGTGCTCTGTTAACGATTCCAGAATGATCTGTGTCGGCAGCTAAGTCAAAAAGAGTTAGTAAAACATCAGGTAGACCAAGGCCAATGATCGCGCCCGCTGTCAATAAGTGCTCTTTCAACTGAGGTTTTTTCGAGTCCTGTAGGGCTTCCTTTTCCTGGGCATTTAAACAAAGTTCATTATAGGCATTGTCTAAGGCATTTTTTGATCTGCTATCGTTCCCTTCAAGTAAATAGCAAGTTGCTAGATTCTGCCAGGCTAAAGCACGCTTTTCACGAGTAGAAGCTGCACTGGAAGCGTGTGCAAAGGCACTTTTTGCATGGCCTAAATCCCGATGAGCATCTTGCTTGTATTTTTTCCCTCTCTTGGCAGCAGAAATTACATCTTCCAAATTAGAGCCAGTCCGGTTAGTTTTTGCTAGAATAGAGGGGTTAAGGTTGAGGCATAGAGAGCCTAAGAGATGAGTGTTCCAAAATTAACCGACCGGGAATGGGAGAGTATTCAGGATTAC
>CALAJO010000103.1 GCA_937922745.1 uncultured cyanobacterium | reverse complement strand
CCTCAAAGTGAAAATTAGGCAGTTGGGCAAATGCCGTTCGTCTATCATCTCCATTGATGAGGAGGCCCAGTGAGCGCGTCTCCGAACTATTGAACCGTCCTGAGAATCCTTGACGTGGATCATAATCCATCACTTTTTTCAAGTCTTCCGGGGATTGAATAATGGGCGTATTACCATCCCCAAAGCACTTTAAGTCAAATCGTGTATTATTGTCCCACTCCTTGCCTCGCTGAGCGCCGTAGGGCGTCTCGTAAAACAGGTAGTAAATTCGTGGGGGAAGTTTAATCCCGTCTCTGGCCTGATTGGTAATACGAAAAGCGGCAACCGACAGCAACTTTTTATATCCTGGTGAGTGCTGAGAAATAACGGCAAAAGGCCTCATCTCCTGCATGGGTTGGACATCAGCCTGCATAAAAGCATCTATGGCTTTTATGACTGCTTCATTCATTTCATCAATGGCGCCGAAACGCTGGATGGGACATGCCTGTAAAGTGGGCTGCGAACGATAAGCAGAGAAAAAATGGGGGCTTTGCAGTCTCATACTAAACTATCCTGGTCACGCGCAATACAACAACTAAAAAACGCGGCCTAACAAAAATTGCTTCAAACAAATTACAGATCCTTTTTTGCTGTAATCGGCCAAGCCGCCTCGGTGTATTCGCCAATTACCACTCTTGCATCAAGGGGTTTTGAAATATTAGGCAAGCCGTTAATCTCTCCATCGGGCTGGGGGCGAGGTAATAGAAACAGGCGCACTGGGCCAAATACACCCTTAGCCCACAAAGAACACCCCGAATATAAAAAATCCTTATGAATATTAATAATATCAGGTTTAAAAATCGCGAAAATATTGATGGATGAACCCTTTACAAGAAAAATTCTTTAAAAAAAGCTTGACAGTATATAAAAAGTATATTATTATAAGATTGCAAGGATACAACTATCCTTGTTCCTGTTTACACTCATCCTAAGAAGCACGGGGGTATTGGGGATAATGTTCACCTGTCCGGGTTGCGGCGGGCGGTTTTTCAAAACGTTGGAGGTTCGGTATCAACAACCG
Source organism: uncultured cyanobacterium (assembly GCA_937922745.1). Taxonomy (GTDB): domain Bacteria; phylum Cyanobacteriota; class Vampirovibrionia; order Vampirovibrionales; family JAGQHJ01; genus CALAJO01. The sequence goes on along the minus strand of CALAJO010000103.1, from coordinate 16,576 downwards.
GTACAACAAACGCATGTCGAATCGCTGCTTTACAAAAAACGATGCAAACGGTGCAAGGCAGTTTATTTTTTCGCCTTGCCCATCCACCCACAAAATCCACAGATTGGCTTGATAACGGTATCCGACTGGCAGAAGGCCTTGCGTTACGGCAAGCAGGCCGCAAGCTACATGTCTACCGCGCGATGCGCTTTGGTTGGGAATTTCACCAAAACCATCAGTGCAGATACGGCAACGGTTTACCAGTCGATTCTGTCTCGATCAAAGAATCTGTAGGGATTAATCCACCAAGCCGAACCGGCAAGGCCAAACGGGGCAAACTGGCCTACGCCGCGCAGGCTCACTCACTGTGCCTGTAGGCACACAAACCAGTCAAATATTCGCAAGGAGTTGAACCATGTTTAACCTCAAGTCCTTTCAGTTTACGCTGCCTTCGGGAGATCGGCTGAAACAGGCTTTCAGCCAGAAGCAGATTCTGACGATGCCGCAGCTTTCCGCCCGAAACCAGCAAAGGGTCAACCAGTTGACCGCCGGGTTGGATCGCCTTACGGCGGACTTCTTAGGCGGTAACGTATCGGAAGCCAAGCAAGCCGCCTCGTATCGCGACGCGTTTTTCGAAAAGCTACGCGGGGCGATTAACGAAGGCGCTGCCGGCAGCGCGGACGAAATCCGGTCGGATCTCGCCAAGCGTTTTGGCGGCACCTCCTATGCCACGTTCGGCAACGACCTGCTGGCACGGGTTGAGAAAAACCGGCTGAATGCCTTATCCGGCGCCAAGCTGGATGCGGAAGCAGCGGCAAACCAGTTATTGCAGGATCTGGAGCATCGCAAGCTCCAGCGCATCCAAACATTGCAGGGGCAACTCTCCGCGCTGCGGGAGCCCTTATATTCCGTTATGCCGTATGCGTTCCGCAATGCGGAGCAGCACATCAACACCCAGATGATGCGGGAGGCGCTCAAGCGCCAGCAAGCGCCGCAACCCAAGAAAAAGAGCAGCACGCTTTCCACCCTTGCCAACATCGCCGGGAAGGCGCTGGATTTCATCTTCTAGAAAACCTATTTAACGCGAACATGCCATCACGCGAGCCGCTCCCTGTGCCAGCCACAGGGAGCTTTCCCTATGTTTCACCATAAAATGGGTTCGTTCGTTCATTTTTTACACACCACACCTTCAGTCCAAAGGCGAATATGCAGATCGGCTTCCACCACAACACAAAAAGAGCGTTGGCTTCGCTAATCCGGAAAACAGCCAGAATGCTTAGACAAGCCCTTCCTGGACGGCTTTAACGGCGGCTTGCACCCGGTCATCCACGGCCAGCTTTTGCAGGATATTGCTGACGTGCGCCTTAACCGTGTGGACGCTGACAAAAAGCTCTTCCGCGATTTCGTTGTTGTTTTTGCCTTTGACAATATGGCGCAGCACTTCCATTTCACGCTCGCCCAGGGGGGCCACCAGCGAACTACCGGACCTGGCCGTATGGATCCCAGGCGTGTTAAATAGTTTCAAGGCCACTTCGGCAATGGTCGGATCCAGCCAGGCAGCCCCTTCGTAAACGGATTTAACAACTTCGGTCAGCCGGGTGGAGGGAATATCCTTCATGCAGTAAGCGTTGGCGCCGGCGCTCAAGGCCGCTAAAACACTCTCTTCACTTTCGTGGGAGGTCAGGATCACAACTTTGATCCCTTTATCAATCTCTTTTACCTTCTTGGTGGCTTCAATGCCGTTCATCTTCGGCAGGCCCAGGTCCATCAACACCACGTCGGGCCGTAAGTCGTTAACCAGGGCGATCCCCTCTTCCGCGTTTTCCGCCTCCCCAACAACGGTAATATCCTGCTCCGCTTTCAAAAGGGAAACCAGTCCAACCCTAAACAAGGAGTAATCCTCGACGATGAGAAGACGAATCGATTGTTTTTCAGTATTGCTCACACGGTTTTACCTATCATTGTGCAAAAAACGGACAACTCTGCCAGTAGTAGAAGTATTATCTATGGGGGATTTCCAGTGGTCAATCTTCGGTTTTTCATCCGGAATCCAACCACCATCCCGGTGTATCTTAGTTGATGAAAGGAGGTTCGTCCATCAAACAACCTCAACCATATTCATGTATCGAACAAAAACAGGCAAAACACATTGCACAGAACGACAATCTTCTCATTGTTGAGCAAGCTCCTCTCAGGATTGCTTACATTACCGTAAAGGTCACTCTTTCAGGACATTGACATAATTTGTATAAATGGACATACTTGGCTTTAGCAGTTATGCTGTACCAAAGCCAACTAAGGAATAAACAATGTCAAAAGCAATCCCTTCCTACGCCGCAAAAGACAATTTTCAATATGACACGTTTGCCGTCATTACTTTAATCCATCTTATTGCGCTTGCGGCCCCGTTTACCTTCTCCTGGCCGGGGTTAATCACCTTTGCCGTGATGTCCTTTGTGACGGGAGGGATTGGTATCACTTTAGCTTATCACCGCCTGCTCACACACGGCAGCTTCAAGACCAACCGCGTCGTAAAATACTTTATGACCTTTATCGCTTGTCTGGCTTTGCAAGGTGGCCCGATTTACTGGGTTGCCACCCATCGTCTGCACCACAAGGAGTCTGATAAGGAATTCGATCCGCATACGCCGATGGTCAGCTTTATGTGGGCGCACCTGTGGTGGAACTTCTTTACGCATCCGCAACTCAAAAACGAGGCGGATTACCGCAAGTTCGCCCCGGACCTGTATGAGGATTCCGGCATTGTCTTCCTTCAAAAGTATTTCTTCGTTATTTACCTGGCGTTCGCCGGATTGCTTTATGCGGTCGGCAACCACTTCGGCGGCACGCAGCTCGGTCTTTCGCTGGTTGTTTGGGGCGTGTGCTTAAGAACGGTCTATACCTGGCATGTTACCTGGCTGGTCAATTCCGCCACGCATATGTGGGGCTACCGCAACTACGAAAGCAAGGATACCAGCCGTAACAACTGGCTCGTAGCCTTGTTGACCTTTGGCGAAGGCTGGCACAACAACCACCACGCCGATCAAAGCTCCGCCCACTTTGGCCACCGCTGGTGGGAATTCGATCAAAGCTACGTTATCCTCAAAGCACTAAAGATGGTGGGCTTGGTACACAGCGTCAACCAGCCCCGATTCAAGCGGATGGCTTCGCTTCAACCGGCCAACAGCCAAACAAAGGTCAAGTTGCGCTCTGCCCAAAACGCCGGCTAATATTCTTCATTGTCTACCTGCTTGGCGTGGGCTTAACATTTGCGGTTCACTATGTACAATAAAGTGACCCTATGTGAATGCTGCCCCGTGAAGAAAGGATGGCCGCGATGATTACCGAAGAAGCGTTTAACGAGTTGCTAAAATCTGCCTTCCCCGATGCGGATATCGCCATATTCGACAAAACCGGCGCGATGGATCACTTCCGCCTTTGGATTTCTTCCAAGGCGTTTGAAGGCAAAAACCTGATTGAACAACACCAGATGGTTTATCGCGCGCTGGATGACGCCATGAAGGACGGGCGCATCCATGCGGTTGAAATCAAGACTGATATCCCCAAGAATTGATAGAAGCGTTACCCGATTCATTCATCGAAAAAAGGAGAAACCCTGATGTCCAGCTCGACCCAATCCTTGCAGGAAGAGATCCAAAACGAAATTAAAGCCCATAAAATCCTGGTATACTCCAAAGGCACAAAAACCGAACCGCGCTGCGGCTTTACGGTCGAAACCATGCAGTTCTTCGATCGCTATGGCTACCCGTACGAACTGGTTGATGTGCTGGAAAACCCGGAAAAGCGCCAGGCACTGACCGAAATGACCAACTGGCCCACGTTGCCCAAGGTCTTTATCAACGGCCAGTTTTACGGCGATACCGATATTCTGGATGAAATGGCCGCCAAGGGCGAACTGGAGCCCTTGCTCAAAACCACATTCGAGAAGGCCTAAACCGGCGTTTGCCAAGCACTTCCAAACCGGGTGGGGAGATGAAATGCCCACCCGGTTTGTGCTATATTGAAAGTACTTGAAATGCCCCAACCATAAGGGATTTAAAGATGACGGAGACTGCCAACAAAACCGCCGCACCGCAAATTGTGGACTTCACAGAGATTGCCATCCAGGAAATCCGCAAGCTTTACGATTCCCAGCCAGAATCCGGCGAAAAGCCGCAAGGCTTGAGAGTCGGGGTCAAAGGCGGCGGTTGCTCCGGGATGTCCTACAAACTGGCGTTTGATGAACACAAGGACAATGATTATGTCCTGGATATCAATGGCGTCCCGGTTTACATCGACCCGAAAAGCGCCATTTATGTGAAAGGCATGGTAGTGGATTACCAGGGCGGGCTGGAAGGCAAGGGCTTTGTTTTCCAAAACCCCAACGCCACCAGTACCTGCGGCTGCGGCGAATCCTTCAGCGTTTAAGTTGAAAGCCTTATTATGACAGTTTCATCCTCCAGCCTACAGTCGGCGCAGGTTCAAGCGGTGCGAAGCGGCGTGGGTTGTATGCCGTTACCGCAGTATGGCTGGCTGGAAATTGCAGGCGAGGATGCCGCCGGTTTTCTGCAAACCCAAACCACCAATGATGTTCTGAAACTGGCCGATGGGGAAGGGCAGGCCAATGCCATCCTGGATCGCAAGGGGCATCTGCTTTCGTTTTTTACGCTGCACCGCTGGGGAGGGCGCTTCTTTCTGTTTCAGGAAAAATCGCAGATCCCGGCAACGATTCAACACCTGGAGCAATATCACTTTACGGAAGACGTGACGTTCACCGATCACTCGGATGCGATGGCCATTTACACCGTTCAGGGGCCGGAAGCGTGGAAACTGCTGAAACCGCTCGTCAACGATCTCACGCCCCTCACCGAACATCAAATTGTAAAGATAGACGCTTTTGAGAGCCCGGCTATGCTGATTCGTCGGAGTTTTACCGGAGAGGCGGGTTACTGCCTCGTTTTCCCAACATCTCTGGCGCCTCAGTTTAAAAGCGCGTTAATGACACAAGGAAAACCTCTGAACCTCGCGGAAATCTCTCCAGCGGCTTTTGAAACGTTACGGATTGAAGCCGGTACCCCGTTTTATGGAATCGATATGGATGCCGAGGTGCTTCTGCCCGCAACCGGCCTGGAGCAAGCGAGCGTGAGCTACGCCAAAGGATGCTATATCGGGCAGGAGGTCGTTGCAAAAATCAAGACCTATGGCGGCATTCAGAAAGCCTTGGTGGGGCTCAAGTTCGATGCCTCACTACTGGAGTTGCCCCCGCATAATGCCTCAATCCTGTTAAACGAGAAAGAAATCGGAACCCTAAAGAGCCTTACGCACTCGCCCACATTGGGCATGCCGATCGCCATGGCCTACCTGGCGCGTGACTACCGCGTTCCCAACCAAAAGCTGGATGTCTTTATCGAAGGCAAACCGTATACCGTAACCGTGACGCTGCTGCCTTTTTACACCCCACTGGCAGACACGGCCCGCGCCCGGAAGCTTTACGAACAAGGGCTCGATCTGTTCGCAAACGACCAGCCGAAACAGGCGATTGAACGGTTGCGGGAAGCCATTGACCTGGATCCGCACCTGGCGGATGCATACGAGGCGCTGGGCGTGATTCTGTCCAAACAGGAAGAGTATGACGAAGCTATCGCGCTGATGCAGCGCCTGGCCGAACTGAACCCGGACGAGGTGATGGCCCATACCAACCTCTCCGTGTTTTATATGAAGAAGGGCATGAAAACCGAGGCCGAGGCCGAAAAAGACAAAGCCACGATTCTGGGCTTCAAGAAGGCCATGACCGAATCGCAGTTAAAGAAGAACGAAGCCGAGGAACGACAAAAAAAGCAGCAGATGTTGGAAGATCGGGTTCGTATGTTCCAGGAGGTACTGGGGCTGGACAGCGAAGACGCCTTGGCGAATTACGGTTTGGGCAGCAGCCTCAACGAACTGGGCCGCGCAGAAGAATCGATTCCTTATTTGGAGAAAGCCATTGCACTTGATGCAAAGCATACGGTCGCTTATTTGGCTCTGGGTAAAGCGTTTGAAGCCATTGAGAAACCTGAGGCAGCAAAAGCCATTTACGAAAAGGGCATTGAAGTGGCTGCCAAACGTGGCGATTTAATGCCTTTGAATGAAATGCAGCAAAGACTGGCCAAACTTTAACCGCTTCAATTAGCGAATGACGTAATGCTGAGATGTAAAAGCGGGACTTGGATTAATTGTTTTCGGCTTCTTCGTCGAACTCTTCTTCGTCGTCTTCGTCTTCCATCTGCTCGACAAAAGTGACGACTTTGGCGAATTCATCCTCGTCCTCAATGGCTTCGAAGACCTGTTCGCCGTTTTCCTCGACAATGCGCATCACAACCACTTCCTCGTCGTAGCCGTCCTCGACTTCAGGCTCATCCTGACCTTCTTCACCCAGGTAAAGCAGCAGGCCGTAAAGCTGGCCGTCCACTTCAATCATGTCGATCATCTGGAAGCGATGCTCGACACCCTCTTCATCGGTGGTAAAGATAACCGGGGATTCTTCAACGCCGTTATTGCCGTTTTGGGAGGGTGTCATACCGAAATCCTTTATTCTGATGAACTGATTGCTACTAGGGGGAGTTTATCACAAGTTATCCACCTTTCAAATGGTTCCCATATGGTTGATGCATCAGTAGAATGGAAGAGCATGTCCAAAGGATAGACACGGCCTTGTTAGAAGCGCATCCCCTTACATCCGCAAACGTTGAGTCGTTTAAGCAAAGTTACACGGCGTTCCATCAGGTTGCCCAAGCCGAGTATGGTTGGCCCTCCAGTGCCATCGACTTTGAGACGCTGAAAAAGATTATCGCCATGGGCATTATGAGAGGCTTCTTGCTGCAAGATGTGGTAAAAGGGCAGTGTATCGGGTTTTTGCTGTATCAAATGGAAAGCTACGGCGCGCTGGAAATCAAGGTGATCTACATTCACCCCGATTGGCCGATCAAGTCGTCGTTGGACACCTTGCTCAATCCCTTCCTCGAACACATTAAGACGCTCGAAGGATGGCAGGTGCTGAGCTACCCGATGCTGGGCCCCGGCCAGGCACGCTACCTGGATTTCATCACCTGGTACGGTTTCAAGCCCATCGGGCAGGCCGTGGTGAAGTTCAACCTGTTTGACGGCATCACGATCGAGATCTTCAAGAAAATTGAAAAAGCAGCATTACCGGAGGGGTATCGCCTGGACACATGGCGGCCCGAATACGAGGCGGGGGTGATTGACGTCCTGACCGAGGCATTTGCGGAATCGGTGGATGCATTGTGGGATCCACGTTTCCGCAGCCGGGAAGGCATGACGGAAGCCATGAAGTTCGTTCAGAGTGGCGGCTATGGCGTCTTCCATCCATCGTGTACCGGCATCCTGCTGAATGCGCAAGGTCAGCCGGTGGGCGTTTGCCTGCTCAACCTGGTCAGCCCAGGCGAAGCCAACATTCCGCTGATTGGGTTGCTGAAAAGCGAGCGCAAGCATCGGCTGGGCAAGCGGTTATTATCCCACACGGTGGAGTGCTGCATTGATGAAGTGCTGAAAGGGAAATTGCCAATCAACGCGATTTCCGCCACGGTCGCAACCGGGAATATTCCCGCCATACGGATGTACCGCCACGTTGCCTTTCAGGAAGACCACTGGTATACGCACGCCTACCAGGATCGCGAAAAAGTACTTGCCAGGAGACCCGGCCAATGGTGTTAACCTCCCAACCCGTTGATTTCAACAATACCGCCACCCGTGTCCGGATTAACCCGGAAACCTACCTCAAGTTTGAGGAAGGGGACATGGTGACGCTGCAAAACAGCCTGGCCGAAAACAGTGTGCGCATCAAGTACGACATCATGCTCATCCTGTACCCGATGATGAATTGGGTCACGGTGGGGGAACTGTGCGAAGGCTGGCCCCCGGATGATCAACTCAAAATCAAGCAGCACCTGGATATGCTGTACCAAAGCAAAATTATCGTTACGGATGAATCCGAACTAAAAGAGCGCCCGGAGAGCAACTTGCCGGTAAAGCTGGGCAACCAGATTACCATTAACGTGGAAAACCACCATGTGATGTTGCGGGACAGCATCCGGATGGCTTGCTACCAGCGCGCGATTGAAAATGCAGTGAATGCCGAAAGCATTGTGATGGACTTGGGAGCCGGTTCCGGCATTCTTTCCTTTTTTGCGGCGCGTGCCGGGGCGCAAAAAGTTTACGCCGTGGAAAAACGCGCCGATATGGTGATGCTTGCCAAGGAACTGGCCAAGGCCAACGGGTTTGAAGACAAAATTACTTTTGTGGAAAACAGTTCTCACCTCATTAAGCAGGAAGAGATTGATCCCAAGCCCACGGTCTTTGTCTCGGAAATTTTAGGCAACGCCATCCTGGAAGAGCATGTGCTGGAGTTTACCATCGACGCGCGGGATCGTTTCCTTGCACCAGGGGGTAAACTCATTCCGGCAGCGCTGGATATTATGCTGGCCGGGTTCGATGCCGGGCCGGTCATCGATAAGACGCTGGAAGTTTCGGAGCTGGAAGAAATTTACGGCTTCAACTTCGAGATCTTGAAAACCGTTTTGGCAAACAAGCCCACGATGAAGCTGGAGCGCTTTAACCCGCTGGCCTACACCACGATGAGCCAGCCGGTGTGCGCCGCCAAGATTGATTTCTATACCCTGCAATCCTCTTACCTGAAGGAAACCTTTACCGTAACCGCCTCTCAGGACGGCTTTATCAGCGGTTTTTGCGCATACTTCAAAGCCCATCTGGATAGTGAAACCGTCCTGACGAACTCGCCGTGGGCGCCACCAACCCATTGGACACAGATGGTGTTCCACTTTCCGGAGCGCCGGGCAGTGAAGAAAGACGAAACCCTGACGCTGGAACTGGTGTACGACGGCAACCTGAAGCTGTGGTTTAAGGACGAAAATTAATCGGCATACGCTAACGCCAGCAGATCCATCGGGTGCATCACTTTCATGTCCAGGCCAGCCTGGCGAATGCCGGTTTCAAGCTGGAGCATGCAACCGGGGTTGGCGGCTAAAACAACCTCCGCACCCGTGTTTTTAACGTGATCCATCTTATCCTCCAGGATTCGGAGGCTTAATTCCGGATGGGCCAGGTTGTACACGCCTGCGCTGCCGCAACACATCTCGGCCTCGGTTAACGGCACCAGTTGAATGCCCGGCAACTGGCTCAGCACCAGGTAAGGCTCGTGATGGACAGCCTGGGCATGGTGCAAGTGGCACGCCGCATGGTAGGTTACCGTCAGGTTCAGGGTATGCATTGCGCCCTCCAGGGGATGCTTTGCCAGCAGGGCAATCACGTCAATGGTTTTTTCGGCAAACACCGCCGCTTGGGGATGATTTTTGAGGATATGGTCATACTCTTTTAGCGTTGAACCGCAACCGGCGGCATTCACCACAATCCAGTCCGGATTCTCTGCTAGGATGTCATCGATATTTTGCCGGGCCAAGGCGGAGGCAATATCCATCTCCCCGCTGTGGTGGGCCAGAGCCCCGCAGCACGTTTGCTTGGGGATAAAAACCTGGTAGCCGTTTGCAATCAGCACCTTTATCGTAGCTTGATGGGTTTGAGCATAGGCTGCGTTCATAATGCAGCCTACAAAAAGCGCCACGCGTCCTTTTCGGTTCTCCCCGAACACCTGCCCGGTTTTTAAAGGCGCACCCGGCTGCAAAGTCGGCAGAAACTGCTCCAACTGCCCCATCGGGCCGGCCAGCTTCTCAAGGTGATGGCGGCGAACCAGTTGTTGCAGGCCAGATTGTTCATAAACACGGGTCATTACTTTAATAAGGTAGAGCAAAAAGGGGTTCGGCAGGACGTGGCGCAGCATCAGCCGACGAAACCCGCGTTTCACCGGGTTTTGATGTTGAACCAGTCGCTCGCGTGACGCGGCCAGCACCGTGTTATACTCCACGCCGGAGGGGCACGCCGTAACACAGGCGAGGCAGCCCAAACACGGATCCAGATGGGCGGCTAACTGTTTGGGCGAATCGAGCTGGCCTTCCACAAATTGCCTCATCAAAAACAAGCGCCCACGCGGAGATTCCGCTTCGGAGCCGGTGACACGAAACGTGGGGCAAGTCGGCAAACACATCCCGCAATGGATACAGGCATCCAGCTTGTTGAATTCGTCTGTCAAATGTTCTGTCATTGTCCACCGCCTCCTTGCGTCGGCAAAATCCAGGGCGAGTATTCCGGCAAGATGCCGTTGGGATTATACGCCTGCCTTAACCGCGATTCCCATCGGCGGAGGACGGGGTTGGGTTGTCGGTTAAAAGCAACGGCATCCACCGGGGAAGGAATTGGCGCGCGGCGGATGCGGGCAAAGCCGCCCATGGCTTCCACCTGGGCTTTAAAGAACAGCAGATCATAATCGCTGGGAATGTTGACAGAAATCCAGCGGAGCATGAGCTGCTGCGTATTCAACGGCATCAGCACATCCGCCGATTTCATCCAGGGCAAACCCATAAACCGGTACGGAAAATCCATCCAAACCTTTTCCGGCAGCATCACCTGGATCACCAGTGCGTGGGGTTCTTCCGGGCTCAGCCAGTCCAGTCGTTGCACCCATTGCTCTAACGCTTTTGGAGCAAGAAAAAGCTCTTGCAAATCGCTATTGAGGTGGCTGGTCGCGTCATGCACACGGTCGCTTTCAATCTGAACCGATTGTTTATAACCGGAAAGCGTGAGCAGAATCTGCCAGCCAAAGGTTTTTTTCGTCCGAAACAGGGCCAGCATTTCCGGATGTGGCAGCAATCGCTTCAGCTTGTGCAGCAGTTCCATGGCGGGTTGCAAGTCTTCGATGTGGAAGAGGAAGGCCCGGCTGGCCTCCGGCACAGGATCCAGCTTTAGCGTCACCTGCGTCAGCAGCCCAAACCGGTGTTGGGAGCCGACAAACAGCTTGCACATATCATACCCGGTCACGTTTTTGACCACTTCCCCGCCATAATGGATGGGCTCGCCATCGCCGGTCACAGCGTGAATCCCTGTTACAAACTGCTTCAAACGGCCGTAGCGTGTGCCGGCCAGGCTCGGTGTTTCTTCTGCCAGCACTTGCAGCATGGTTCGGGAGGGATTATAGACGAAAGGAAATCGCTGGTTAAAGGGCTCCAGTCGCTGGGCCAGCTTCTCCAGAGTGATCCCGGTTTCCACGGTGATGAGAAACTCCTCCGGCCGGTGGCGAATGACCTGGTTAAGTTTCTGGAAATCCAGCAGGACTGCCCCTAGATTGGCTGGATATGGGGATAAGGACACTGGCGTTTGGGTTTGGTTGGCGAGTTGAACAGTCTGCACCACATCGTCGTGCGACTGCACCGCAATGCAAGCCATCCCGTCATCCTGGGAAACCGGGATTCGCTTGGGCAATTGATCCAATAAAGCGATTGGCGTCGTCATTTGCATTAAATCCACCCCGCCCCGGTTTGCAAAATCTTTTCCGGCAGCCCCTTCCGAATTTCACCGCAGCCGGTGCGCGTTGGGAAAATCTTCTCCGGGTTGGACAATCCCGCCGGATCAAACACCCGCTTTAGGCGCTGCATCACATCCAACTCCGCTTCGGAAAACTGGCGCGCCATAAAGTGGGCTTTTTCAATGCCAATGCCATGCTCCCCACTCAGGACGCCGCCAACGGACAAGCAGACCTCGAGCATCTCTTCCCCGGCATCCAAGACCCTTTTGGTCATGTCTGCATCCTTCGGATCCAGCAGGATGTTGGGATGCAGGTTGCCATCCCCAGCGTGGAACACATTGCCAATAATGACATTGTATTTCTCTCCGATCGCCTGGATTTGGCGCAGCACATGAGTCAGTTCACTCCGCGGAATCACGCAATCGTGCAGGTAAAAAGCCGGCAAGATACGACCATAAGCCGCAACCGCCCCTTTACGCGCTTTCCACAGCTTGAGCCGTTCCTTTTCATCCTCCGCCATGCGAAGCTGGCTAACCGAATGGGATTGCAAAATTGCCAGCAACCGCGTTTCATCCAGCGCAACCGTTTGTGCCGAACCGTCTAACTCGACCAACAACACGGCTTCAGACGTTTCCGGGAAGCCAATATCAAATGCCTGGTTAACGGCCTTGACCGTAAACTCATCGATAAACTCCAGTGCTGCGGGCTTTAAACCGGAAGCGATAATCGAGGCCACGGCATCGGTGGAATCTTCCAGGCGATTAAAGGCGGCCAGGAAGACCTTGGTTTTCTCCGGCAGCGGTGTTAGCCTCACAATGGCTTTGGTGGCAATGCCAAACGTCCCTTCGGAACCCACGAAGAGTCCGACCCAATCGGTACCGTCACTATACCCATGCTCACCCCCTACCCACACAATATCCCCTTCGGGTGTCACAATCTCCAGGCCGAGGATATGATCCATGGTGACCCCATATTTCATGCAATGGATGCCACCGGCATTTTCCGCAATATTGCCGCCCAAGGTGCAAGCCGCCTGGCTGGACGGATCCGGGGCGTAGAAAAGGTTATAACTTCGGGCTTCCCGGTTCAGCCACGCATTGATCACGCCGGTTTCCACGGTGGCGGTACGGTTGTCCGGGTTGATTTCCAGAATCCGGTTCATCCGGCTCATCCCGATAAAGACGCCCCCCTGCATCGGCAAAACACCCCCAGAAAGCCCCGTACCGGAACCGCGCGCGACAAACGGAACCTTATGTTCATAGCAAACCTGGATAATGGCCGCGACTTCCTGCGTGGAGTTGGGCAGAACCACCAGATCCGGCCTGGCTTTCATCAGCACGCAGCCATCCGATTCGTACGTCGCCAGCACTTCCGGTTCCCGATGCACAAACTCGCGCCCGACTATTTGGCGGAACGAACGAACTAGGGCGGATAATTTAATGGTCATAACCCGGTCGCAATAATCTATCTCAAGCACTGCCCCAAGAGAAAAGACAGGCCATCGGAAACACGGATATTATACCGTTTCCTGCATCAAAATCCTAATCGAGGCGTTGTCGTCTAGCAAACAGCATTGCCGAATGATCGCAGCTTATGTTTTACTGGGCTGTAAACGTTTGAAAGGTAAAGGCATGCGAATTTCCCCTGTTTCTGTTTATCAAAATCGTCCGGGTTCTTATGGTGCTTTATCCTCACCAAAGCCTGGTACACAAAGGATTCTGCCCCGGTTTGGCCAGAATGAGCCGGATGAAGCAATGTATGAAACGGCAGAGGCAAGACAGATGGAACTCTACGACTTGTTGTATGATGCCCCTGGGTTTAATGGAACTGCCGTAGATTATGATCGGGAAAAGGATCCGGATCACATCGCGGCATATGATCTGGTGATTTACATAAAGGATGAGTCCCATCGCGCCGATATTGAAGCCCGGCTTCAAACACGCCATCCAGAAATAGCCAAAAAGCAAACTTATTCCGGCTTTCCGGTTAAAATTATAGCGGGTGAATACGGAACCGGATTAAAATGGCTTGATTTGAAGCAAAGCTAAACGGGCTTGCCAGCGCCTTCGATATTTTGCTCGTAGCGTTCTTCGGCCTCGGCCAACATATTGCCCTTTTTGCGATCAAAGCGGGCAAAGAGGCGGCTGTCCAGAAACCCGGCGATATACCCCAGCCCCAGAAAAATGCTCATCATAAACCACATCTCGCCGGGGGCTGCCTGTACAGCCTGGGAACGGTAAGCAATCAGCGCAATAATGACAATCAGAAAAAACATAATATGGGTATCTTAGTCTAAAGTGGCTGGGAAGGAAACAAAATTCGAAAATAGAGTGCCGAAACCACAGCCAACGTCATCACCGTCAGCACCAGAACCATCGGCAGCAGCGTGAGATCGCTGTAGCGCAAAATGTAAAGCAACTTGGGCACTTCTACTGGCGGGGTAATCGCAACGGGGCTAAATTCCTCATTCAGCGAGAGTTTGGCAATACGCTTTTTCTGAAAAATACTCTGCTTGGGATAGGTCACCAGCAGAAACGGCTGCCCAAAAGAGTCGTAGTGCATTCGCTCCACTTTTAACCGTATGCCGCCATGCTCCTGGGTTTGTTGGTAGAGGCTGTCCATCAACTCAGGCGACACCACCGGGCTGGGCAAATCCGCAAGGTGACGCTCCACCACATCCTCGAAGATGGCGCGAATCAGCGTCTCATTATCCGACGTGACCGACGTGTAGTAATTATCGTGGGAATAGACCACACACACCTCAAACGGGAACAGGTGAAAATGGTCTTCCGATTTCTCATCGTAAAGGACACGCTTTAAACGCTTATCCAGGTTTTTCTCCCAGTCCAGCAAAATCTCCCTGGAAGGCGGGGCCTTGCTGATGGAAAACACCAGGTTATGAAAGGGATCGTCCTCCATGGGCTTGTCTTCCATGTAGTTCTCAAAATGCAGAAACAGGTTTTCCACCGTGCAGATGGCCAGCTTGTCGTGCAAGTCCTCAATTAAAGGCGCCTGAAATTCCTCGTAATTGAAGGTTTCCGGCTCGGATGCATCGAAGCTGAAGATGCCCGTTTCGTGATAAACCTCGATATTGTCCTCATACAGCACAATCGTGGCGTACGCATCCCGGTAATAATCCAGCAGATAGGGCTTCAGCACATCAATGGGGAATCGGCTGGCGTACAGCTCCTTGCGGTTATTGTTGAGTTGTCGAATCCCAATCATCGGCGGGTTGGCTGTTCTTCATCCAAATCACTTCTGCCTTTCATTGTATAGCGAACCCAATATTGAATCGATGTGAAAATATGCTTATTCACTCAATAAGGCTTCGTACTGTTTTTTGCTGAAGCCGGCCAGGGTTTTGCCGGATTGGGTAACAATGACCGGACGCTTGATAAAGGTGTACTCCTGGTGCATCAGCTCCAGCATTTCGGTATCTGATAGTTCCCGTTCGTGCAAGCCCATGGCCCGGTACTTAAGGGCCCGCTTGGAGAAAAGTTTGTCAACGCCGCCGACCCCTTCGGCCAGTTTGGCGATGATTTCCGGATTGACCTGCTGCGTCTTTACGTCCACGTATTGCGATATGGTTGCACCTTTTTCCTTAAGGAAGGCATCTGCCTTTTGGCAAGTGGAGCAATGGGGAAGCCAGAACATCGTGCTGATCGTTTCCATGGGAGGGATATCCTTATTGTACAAATGGCGATAACACGAACATTATTGAAAAAAAGAACCCTCCGCACAATGTGAGGAGGGTGATAACTAGATATTTTAGGTTGGGAGTGAGGGGGAAATCTATAATGCTTGTGTTGCGGTTTGTATTACTAACCATTGTTGGTAGTCTTAGTCTAACGCTTTAAATCTAAATCGCAACACCCCCAGCTATAAAGCATGCCATATTGTTACAATTCTTAACAGAAAGCGTCAAATTTACACTAAGTCCTTTTATCCCAATTTGGATAGGCAAGCAGGCAAGTGCTAATTAGAGCAAATAATTCAAGTAGTGCAGTTTCTGCAAAAAATTTAGTAAAAGTGTTTAACTTTTTGCAGAAATAGGAACATAATAGGAATAAGCAAGCGTATTTCTTGGTGAGTCCTACGGAAAAATGGAAGAGAGAGTGGAAGCGTGAACAGACTTCAGTCCTTGGGTCGTAAACTGTTATTGCTCAGCCCTGTGCCCGTATTATTCCTTAATTTGTGGTTTTTAACGCCCCCTTCCCAGTCCAATGCCACATTGGAGCTGTTTCAGTCCAGCCAGGATTCCGATTATCAGGTGACACAGGAAGAAGCTGAAAACATGCGGGTTTACCAGCTGAATGCGCCTGCCGTTGTCAGCATTAACTCCGGTAAAAATCAGGGCGCTGGGGTCATTATCTCTTCGGATGGATTGGTAGTAACCAACAAGCATGTGGTGCAAGGCGTCAATGTGCTGAATGTCAAAACCGCCAATGGCGCTATCCACAAGGCACAAGTGATTACTTACGGCAGTGGCAACCGTGACTTGGCCTTCCTGAAGATCCTAAGCAAGGGTGTTTTTCCATTTGCCCGGCTCGGGAACTCCCAAAAAGTGAAAGTGGGACAGCGCGTCCTGGCAATCGGCAGTCCCTTTGGCCTGGATGGAACGCTGACTACCGGCATCATCAGCCGCATCGATCGCAGCCGCAACATGATCCAGACCGATGCCGCCATTAACCCCGGCAACTCCGGTGGCCCGTTACTTAATACCCGTGGCGAGCTGATAGGGATTAACCGCTCTATCGTCAACCCGGTTGGCGCCAGTAGCGCAGGTATCAGCTTTGCCGTGCCCATCGATATCGTAAAGGAAGAAATCGCTAGTAACGGCTTTGAAACCACACACCTGGCACGGACTTACAACCACTAAGCGCATTTAAAGGTTCCCCCCTCAGTTCAATACTCCTGAAGCATCCGCTTCAGGATTTTGTTTTTCCAATAGGTTATTCAGTCCGTTACAGAATTTAACTGTTAATAAAATAATAAGATTTTTTAATAGACGCCTTCTCATCTTCGCTTTGAGAAGTTGCCACATCCGGTTTGAAATTTGGATCCAAATAATTCGCGAACTGGAGGGTTGTAAAAAAACGAAATCAAAGCCATAATGACTTCAAGCGATTTTGAGTACAGGTTTGTTATTTCTCTAGAATTTTACGGGCC
>CALAJO010000102.1 GCA_937922745.1 uncultured cyanobacterium | reverse complement strand
GTCGAACGGACGTTTGCCTGGATGGGAAAATTTAGAAAATTGGAAATCCGCTATGAACGATATGCCAAGTTCTATGAAGCCTTTTGGCAACTCGCTTCTGCCGTTCTGATTCTGAAGAGAATTACCGGATGAGTTCTAAATAACTCGAACAAATTTTTGACCCTGTCGAAGCAACCGGATTCACTTCTCTATCAAGATTAAAAACTTTTCCTTTTGCCTTAAAAGCCTTGCTGCAAGGATTTGAAAATTGTCTTACCAGCAATAAAACGAATTTATCAAGTTAGGGACTTTTCAATTTTATTGTTATGTGTTATTTCTAAATAATATATGAGCAAGCTTATTAAATTTTCAGGACTTCAGTTGAAAGGAGCTATTCACTTATGCCCATTACCTTTTCCGTCACCTGTGATACAGATGAGGAAC
The DNA here is from genome assembly GCA_937922745.1 of uncultured cyanobacterium. Classification (GTDB taxonomy): domain Bacteria; phylum Cyanobacteriota; class Vampirovibrionia; order Vampirovibrionales; family JAGQHJ01; genus CALAJO01. Next base: position 8,202 of record CALAJO010000102.1, on the reverse strand, counting down.
TCGCCCGGTTTTTAGAGAACTTGCGTTATGGTAAGGAATTGTCGCAAATAATGCAGCGGGGCGAAGGCGCCAAGTCGGCAACGGCAACTGCCTCCACTGTTACAAAAGAATCTGCCTCTGCCGAGCCCCAAGCTCCGGCCCGTGGCAGAAAACCCGCTGTTGCACCAAAATCTGCCGGTGGTAAAAATAAAACCAAAGCCAAGGCAGCAACCCCTGCAAAACCTGCAAAGCAAGCGAATAAAAAAACGGCTCCCGCAGCCAAGGCTGCGGAAGGTAAAAAAACCGGCAAACTGATTCCGCTGATTCAAAATGCGATTAACGATATGGTGAAAAAAGGGAAGCCCTTCCGTAGCAGAGAAGTGACCGAGATGATTATGAGAAAAGCGCCGGATTTGAACGAAAGTTCCGTCACCACCGGCGTCAGCAAATTACTCAGCGAATCCAGCCTGGACTGGGAACAGATCAAGGATGCCGTTGGAAGGCCTTACAAACTCTATAAGCCTTAATCCTTTAAAGTCAGTTTATTCTTAAAAACCCTCTTTCCTAAACAGGAAGGGGGTTTTTATCATCGGGCGTCATGGTTTGTTTAAATCCGGCCAGTCCCACAACCAGCGCGAATATCATAACGAGGGCGGCAATAAAATAAGGGGAAGTCGGGCCGTAGTGCTGATACAAGAATCCTGCAAAGACCGGCCCGGCAAATCGCGATAAACTGGCAAGCGACTGGCTAACACCCATGGTTTCTCCTTGCAAACTATCCTGTGCCCCCTTGGAAATACTGGAAATCAGGGCGGGATTGCAAAAACTTTCCCCAACCGCCAATAAGCCCGTTGTGAATAATAAGCCCGCAATGCCTTTTAAAAGCGGGAGGGCAATTAACCCAATCACCATAAGAATGCATCCCAACACAGTCAGGTTTTTATCGCCCAGTATAGGGGCAAGCCGACGTACCAGTCCGCCTTGCACAAATGCCATGACAATTCCCAGATACCCAAAAACCAGGTAGATGCTATTGGAGGTTAACCGGAACAGATCATTCGCAATCCACGAAAACGTGGCTTCCATATGCGAGAAGGACAGAATGACCAGGGCGTAGCAAACAATCAGCAAACCCACACCGCCAGTTATGTGCTGATGGATATGCGATAGCGAAAAAGTCCGGCGGCCAACCATATGTTCCGAATCCCGCTGCGTGAGGGACTCTGGGAGCTTAAAAACAGCAAACAAGAAGTTAATCGTCGCCAAAATCCCCGCACCGATAAACGGTACGCGCAGGGCATGCTCTGCCCACACTATCTGGCCTACCCAATGCAGGCCACCGCCAATAAACGGCCCAAAGGCAAACCCCAGACCAAACGCGGCCCCAATCCACATGCCCAGGTTACGGGTGCGTTGTTCCTTGGGCGAAATATCCGCAATGTAAGCCTGTGCGGTCGCCAGGTTGCTCCCCGCAATGCCATCGAAAGCCCGTGCGATAAGAAACCACCAGAAATTATTGGAAAGGGCCAACAAAAAGAAGGATAACGCCGTGCCCGCCATGGAAACCAATAATACCGGCCGACGGCCCACTCTGTCGGACAAGCGGCCCAGAATCGGCGCAAAGACAAACTGCATTAAGGAGTAGATACCAAGCACCAGGCCAATCTCAAATTCCGATATTTTAAAGAAGCGGGCATACAGAGGCAATAGTGGAAAAACGATTCCAAACCCCAGCAAGTCGATAAAAACCACCCCAAAAATAATCCAAAATGCCGCTTTATTCACTTTGCTCATATTTTGCCACCCATCTTCAGCGGTAACGGCTCGATAAATCGATCCAACGCTTCCTATTCCGCACGGTATTGACATATAATACTGAAGTTAAACCACAGGCTCAAGGGAGAGGACGAAGAATGTTATATTTCGCTTTCGCATACGGCATCCTAACCATTATTGGCGGATTAATGGGGTATCTACAGGCCAAGAGTACCATGTCCCTGGTTAGCGGCGGCGTATCCGGACTATTGATTTTATTGAGCGCCTTTGCCCTGTTAAAAGGAAAAGCCTTTGGTTATTACGGTATTATTGCCTTGGCGCTGCTGCTTGCTGTTTTCTTCGGGATGCGCTTTTTTCAGGGTTTCAAATTTATGCCCGCCGGGTTAATGCTCACCTTAAGCGTCATTACCTTAATCGGCTTTTTTATTCAGAAAAACCAGTTATTACCCACCAACCCGAATTAATCGGACAGACCTGTTCGAATTTTTAATTTTTTAATGCTTCAGGCTGGTTTTAACGGTGTCGATAATATAATCCTGTTCATCATCCGCAAGCAAGGGGTAAAGCGGCAAGCTGAGGCAGTGGTTATAATATTGCTCGGCATGAGGATAATCGCCCAATTTCGTCCCCAAGGCTTGTTGATAGTAAGGATGCAGGTGAATCGGCATATAATGCACCTGTGGACGAATGTTCGCTTCGACCAGGCGATCGAATAATTGCCGACGGGTGATTGCCGTGTGGCGCGGGTTAATTTGAATGATGAATAAATGATGGGCGGATTGTACATTAGGTAAAGGCTGCTGAAGAATCAACGCAGGTTCGTTTTGAAATGCAGCCTGGTAACGTTCCGCCAATACCGTGCGCCGCTCGATAAAGCCATCCAGTTTACTCATCTGTACGACCCCCATAGCGGCCTGCATATCCGTTAAGCGGTAATTCCAGCCCAGGGTTTGCATCTCGTAGGCCCAAGGCTCCACCGGTACGGCATTAAATTGTTCCGCATTGCGGACAATGCCATGCGAACGAAATTGCAGTAACTTTTCGTAATAGTGCTTGTGCGGGGTCACCACCATGCCGCCTTCGCCCGTGGTGATGGACTTAACCGGGTGAAAGCTGAATACGGCCATATCCCGGCACTGCCCGATGGCCTGCCCCTGGTAGCGCGCGCCGAGGGCATGGCAGCCATCTTCAATAACAACCAGGTTGTGTTTATCCGCAAGGGCGTAACAAGCGTCCAGATCCACAGGCTGCCCGGCGAAATGCACAGGAATGATGGCACGAGTCCGGCTGGTGATTTTTTCAGCGGCAGCGGCCATGTCCAGGTTCAACGTTAAGGGGTCGATGTCGCTAAAGACCGGCTTGGCCTGGTGGAACAGCAAGGCGTTTGAGGTGGCGACAAAAGTTAGCGGCGTTGTAACGGCCTCATCGCCCGGGCTTATGCCGGCAGCGGCATAAGCCGCATGCAAGGCTGCTGTCCCATTGCAAAACGCCACGGCATAAGCCACGTTGCAATATTCCGCCACGGCCTTCTCAAACCGCTCTATGGCCGGGCCCTGGGTAATAAACGGCGATTTTAAAACCTCAATCACCGCATCAATTTCTTCTTGCCCAACGGTTTGCCGGCCGTATGGAATGGCCTGGGCCGGCTTGGCATGAATGGCTTCAGGCATGGACTTTTTTCTTCTTTGGGCTTGGGTTGCTATTTTCCGGATGCTCCGGGTAAATCATCTGCCGAAGCGCTTCGACGGAAAGCACGTTGGGGTTGTTATCGCTGCGATAGGAGAAGTTCTCCTTTACGCGTTTGCCGCCCGGCAGGGTTTCATAAACGGGTAATTCCATCTGCGGCTCAATGACAAACCGATCGCCATATTCCATGGTGGAGCGGGAATCGTCCTGGGTAATCAGCACTTCATGCAGCTTTTCGCCTGGCCGAATGCCGGTGATCTCCACTTTGCACTCCGGGGCAATGGCTTTAACCAGATCCATAATATTCATACTGGGGATTTTGGGCACAAAAATTTCGCCGCCCTGCATAATTTTAAGGCTTTCGCACACAAACGCCACGCCCTGATCCAGCGTAATCCAGAAGCGAGTCATTCGCTCATCCGTTACGGGGACGGTACCGGTATGCTTCAGCTTCTCAAACAGGGGAATGACACTGCCCCGGCTGCCGATAACATTGCCGTAACGCACCACGCTAAAGCGGGCCTTATGGGTTTTACCCACATAGGAGTTGGCCGCCACAAACAGTTTATCTGAACAGAGTTTGGTGGCGCCGTATAAATTAATGGGGTTTGCGGCCTTATCGGTACTCAGTGCAATAACGCGTTCCACTTCGTGATGCAGGGCCTGTTCGATAATATTTTGCGCGCCCAGGACATTGGTCTTAATGGCTTCGAACGGGTTGTACTCACACGCCGTAATATGCTTCATCGCCGCGGCATGGATGACGATATTAACCCCGGAAAACGCCATGGAAAGCCGTTTTTCGTCTCGAACATCGCCAATAAAAAAGCGAAGCCGGGGGTCGTTGAATTCCCGGGCCATTTCGTACTGTTTCAGTTCATCGCGGCTAAAAATAATCAGCTTTTCAATATTGTAATGGTCCAGGATGTATCGGGCGCAAACCTTTCCAAACGATCCTGTCCCGCCGGTAATTAAAACCGTTTTGCCCTCAAATAACATACATCGCTTCCATTCTGTACCCACTCATCATTCCCTTATTTTAACACAGCACATTACGTTTCCCTCCTCATTCCAGTGGACTTTTAGCACCTTACGCCATTGGAAAAAACGGCTATTCCGGCAGGTGCAATCGTCTAAAATACTGTCTGCCAAAGGAAAAGACTTTAATTGCTCAACCTCGCCGTTTAAAGCATCGCCTCCGTTAAAAAGGGGATTTTAGCGGAAGCGCTTCCACTTTTACCGAAAAATAGGATAATAGAAGGGGAGAATTATTAGGAGAGAGCGAGTTGAAAAACAGGTTAGGGCGGAAATTCAAAGCATTCTCAAACTATGTGAAGTTTGAGCATTTTAACTTGCGCCATGAATGGATTGGGTTTACGGAATACAGCCATTTAAAAAAGCCGGTTAAAACCTTGCCCGCCAAAACAATGGCCCAGTACAATCTTATTCGTCGCTACTCCCAGGATCGCTGGCAAATGCTGCTTCAGATGGAGGCCAGCCAAAAACGCCCGGTTGCCGAACACCAGAAACGACTTGTCCTCAAACGCTCTGCATCCATTGCCGCTTCGGCCGGTTTAATGTTCGTGGTGTTTCAACCCACCGCGATGATTGCGCAAGTGGTAGATACCACGCCGGTACATATCGCCGAACAGTCCGGTAGCATCCAAACCTATACCACTGCGGAGCCTTACCAGGTTGAACTGAATGAACCCGGTGTTCAAGCATCCCCTGCACCCACAGCCAGTTCAGTTAACGTGGTAACCACCCAACCGCAGAATGATGAGCTGACGAATTTGATACACACCCTGGAAACGGATGTAACCAATAACACGGCGATTTACGGCCCGGAAAAAACCATTGCCGAAAAAATGGCAGAGCCCACGATCCTGAGTCGCCCCAGTGTTACAACCACGACCGCCCAGGCTTCCTCAGGGAAAAGAACCAATATGACCGCGGTGTCGTCTAAAACAACCGGCAAAAATGGCATGATGGCCGATGAGCCTTCATTAACCTTGAATTATGGGAAACAAAGCATCCATCCTCTTTCCGCGCTCACGCCGGATCAAAACATCAAGTCGCGCGCGGTAGATCTGTCCCCAATTGTATACTCCGCAGAGATGGTGGAGGAATTAATGGCTGCCGAAGCCGATGAACCGGCCATTGCCATGACGGATGCCTTTAAACAGCGCTATATTCAGCCGGTTGCCAGCAAGGAATCCCGTAAAACAGTTATTGGCAAAACGATTGTGGAATTAACCACAAACGATATGGTGTTAAAGCCTGCGTTCAACGAGCGTCCGACAGCAAACGGCCCCACCAATATTACCATGGCCGGCAACCCCAAAATGGATGTATTAACCACGCCTGTCGAGCCCACCGTTAAAAAATCCGGCTTTAAGCCATTTCGGGCTATCAGCTCTGCATTTCGCGGCATTTTCGGTGGCATTCGCAGGATATTTAGTTGATATCCGTATCCAAAAGCAAGCCCGGCACATCTTACGATATGCCGGAGCTTTGGTTGTGCTTAGAAGTATGAGGCGACTACTGCTCCGCGGGATCTTGCTGGGGCGCAGCGCTTTTCTCGTTATTATCCTTACGCCTAAACAGGCGGCTAATGAAGGAGCCCTTTTCTTCCTTGACCGTTTCAGTTTCCATCACTTCTGCCTTAGGCGAAGCAGGCTCGCTGTCAATATTGGTTGCGCCCTTATCGACACTGGGGCTTAACTGGAAACCTGTCTGAACGTCCGTTTCGGTTGAGGATGCAGCTGGATGTTCTGTAGCAGCATCTGCTTCTACTTTAGCTTCCGCCTGGGTTTGCTGCACAGACATCTCGGCAGCTTCCGCGGCATGGGTTTCAATACGGTTCTCGGTCTGCATTTGGGTTTGGGCCTGCACGGCATCTTCCGGCGCAGCCATCTCTTCTGCAAAGCCGCTACCGGCAGCCATTGCACTTACCATCAATCCCATTGCGGATATCGTCAGTAATTTTTTCATTCTATAAAGCCTCATTCGTTCTTATCACAAACTTTCCCATTCCGGAGGCTCTGCATCCGGATGATCTGAACGTCATCGTACCCGAGAGGGTGCAGAGAAAAATTCATCGTTAGAGCGATTGGAGGTCTAATCTTTTATTACACCCGGGTAGGATTTTCCACGGCTCAGCTTGAAAATTGGAATTGAGCAAGGGTTGGTTTTACGGTCGAAACGAAAAATAAAAGCAAAAAACAATCAATGTTTCATTTGTTTACGCTTTATCAAAAATTCAATCAAATAATTTTTTTTATAAATATAGGTTGGTAGAACTTCTGAAATCAATGCCTCAACAGCATTGTCGGTAACAATGCGGCATTGAAAGTCAGGGTGTGGACAATAGTGGGGTTAATCATATGAGTGTAGGCGGCGTAGGCCCAAACAGCAACGTTACAACCGTACTTCGGCAGGAGGTGAATAACCTTCGCCAGCATTACGGCGAATTGCAAAACTACATGCGAGATACCCAGGATTCTGAAGGACTTTTGGGTCGGTTCGCAAATGTGTTTACCAATAACCATGCCGAGGCGCAAGCAGAACTGAATAATACCGGCGCGCTCATCAGCGAGCTGGATCGGCTTGCAACCGAAGGCAACATCGAACAATTTCGACTAAAGTACGAGGAACTCACCAATGAATCCTTCAGCGAAGTGGCCGAACGCATTGATGACTATGCCCAGTCCTCTGCAACAGGGGCACAAGTTGTTAGTGGAGCAGGTGCTGTTTTAGCGGCAACAGGTACTGCCGCACTCGCAGTTGGTACAGGCGTAACAGGTGGTTTATTGGCCCCAGCAACAGTTGCAGCCGCAGCCGGGACAGGTGCTTTAGTGAAGCTAACACTAGATGCTTCTGATGCAGCCACTGCAAATCGGCCGCGCGAGTACGATGGCGGTGATGCCCTGCGCTCTGTTGGTGAAGGTGCTTTACTCGGTGCATCCGCTCCCATTTCGATGGCCGCAGGCGCAGCGGCTGGTACTGCGACGGCTGCGGCCACAGCGGGTGCAACGACAACTGCTGTCAGAACGGTCGCTCCATTCGTCGCAACATCCGTTGCTCGCGGTGGAACTGCCGGCGCAATGGCAGGAGGTGGCTTAACCGCCATAAATGGTGGTGACGCTGGTGAAATTGTGACCAATACGGCTGTTGGAGCATTAGCCGGTGCAACAACCGACCTCGTCTTCTCAACAGCCGGTGCCGGTGCGCGGGCAGGAGCAGCCAGGATAAGTGGTCGTTATGGCGCTCCACGTCCACCAGTAACAACACCGTCAGGTGCTAATGAACCGATTGCCGGCGATATCCAATCACGTCTACAATTCTATGCTGGCAGAACAACACAGACAAGTTCAGGTACTGGTGGCACGACACCAGCTGGCGGACAAACAACTACAGGAGCGGGTAATGGCGGCGCAGCTGCTAGACCGAGATTTGGCAGGCCAGCCCGAAGACCAAACTTTCGCCCGGCAAGGCCAGCTACTGGCACAACTGTGGTCAATAATGGAACAGCAGGAACCGGTGGCACAACCCCGGCTGGCGGGCAAACTACTATAGCAACAGGAACCGGTGGCACAACACCAGCAGGCCCAGGGCCTGGAGGACGACCACTCGTTAATCCTTACGATGTATCAACTTCAAGTCCTCGTAGCGGAGCCAGAATATATAATGCACCAGATCCTAGTGGTACAACACCAGCAGGCCCAGGGCCTGGAGGACGACCACTCGTTAATCCTTACG
>CALAJO010000101.1 GCA_937922745.1 uncultured cyanobacterium | reverse complement strand
TCCTCGCTTTTGTTTGGGAAGATGAGGCTCGATTAACGCCCACTCTGTGTCTGATAAATTCTTCCAACCCATCCCTATTCGCCTCCAACTCTCAATCACAACCACAGCATCTTATCAGAAAATTACCGGATGAGTTCTATTATCGGTTGCTTCCGGCAGATTATCCACCCAATAACACCATCAAAACTATAGACAGCAGGCTTATGCCAGCCAGGTGATTAACAGGGTAAGATGAGAATGAAAGAGAGAAGACACCTCAGGTTGATGCAACACGCCACGTCACCCTCCATCCGGTTCACCGCAATTGTCCCATCGGAACACCTTTTGGAACGATTGCTCAATCACTTGGAGTACACCGGATATGGCCAGGACGACATCCAGGTTTTAATGACGGAAGAAACGCGCGAGCGCTACCTAAAGCTGAAAGGCCGCGCCAAAATGCCGGAGGGCGCACTTATCGGCGGATTATCCGGAAGTGTGTTGGGAGCCATTATCGGTGGGGTGGCCATGGCTGGGTTAACCATTGTTACCGGACCAGGCGTTGCCATTGCAGGGCCAATTGTGGGCGCCGTGGCCGGCACCGCCTTGGGAAGTTACACGGGCACCGCACTCGGCGCGTTGATTGGCGCCGGTATCCCCGAGCATGAGGCCGGTATCTTCGCAGAAGCGCTAAAGCAGGACGGCAGCATCCTGATCATTGTACATGTGAGAGAGGAAGACGCCGAAGACCTGGAGGACGAACTGAAAGACCTGGGACTCCGACACATCCGCAAAGAAGAATCTACCCCAAACCGCAAGAATGTGAGACGCTTATGGTAGGTTTTTTTCGTTTTAAAATTAAAATCGCTGCGTGCCAATATAGTCTGTTACCGAGCCCGTTAAGCCGATGGAACAGGTAATCGAATACTTTAGCCAGTTGTTCTCCGCCGAGGGGTTTGCCCCACGGTGGCTATGCGGTCACTGGACATCATTTCACGGCTGGCTGTATGTCCTATCGGATATTGGCATTTGGGGCGCTTATTTTACCATCCCGCTGTTGCTGCTTAACTTTGTCTCCCGGCGACGGGATATGCCATTTCCCCGGATTTTCTGGCTGTTTGCGCTGTTTATTTTCGCATGCGGTTCCACCCATCTGATGGACGCCATTATGTTTTGGTATCCCGCCTATCGTTTATCCGGCCTGGTTTTCCTGGCGACGGCCATCGTCTCCTGGATTACGATTTTTGCCCTCGTTCCGGTAATTCCCCAGGCCTTATCGTTAAAAAGCCCCTTAGAACTGGAAAAAACCGTTGCCGAGCGCACCGCTGAACTGCAAGACGCAAACCGTCGGTACCAGTTGGTTCTGCAAGGGTCTAACGACGGCATATGGGACTGGGATATTGCGAATAACAAAACCTACGCCAGCGACCGCTATTACGAAATTTTAGGAATTCCCCGCATGAGCGAAAGCGAGTTCTCGCTGGAAATTTTTTTAAACCTTGTCCATCCGGACGATCGGGATTTCGTGCGTGAAAATTTACAAGCGCATTTTCAAAATCCCAGCCAAAAGTTTGAAGTGGAATTTCGTCTGAAACATGCCGATGGGCATTACCGTTACTGCATCAGTAAAGGGGAAGCCTTGCTGAACGAGGAGGGAAAACCTACGCGAATGGCAGGCATCTTGGCTGACTTTACAGAGCGCAAGCAACTGGAGCTTCAACTAGAGGAGGCCAAAAACCAGGCCGTCGCCGCAAACCAGCGAAAAAGCCAGTTCCTTGCCACAATGTCCCACGAGTTAAGGACACCCCTTAATGCGATTATCGGCTACTCCGAGATGATGGATAACGGTGTAGGCGGCCCCATTAACGACAAACAGCGCAAATACACCCAGAATATCATCGTCAGCGGTCGCCACCTGCTGGATATGGTGAACGACATCCTGGATGTCGCCAAGATTGAGGCCGGCAAACTCACCATTAACCCGGAATGGATTGACCTGCAAGACTTCATCCGAAACATTCGCAGCCTGATGGAGCCCATCGCCGTGAGCAAACAGGTGTCGCTCATATTTAGCCTGGATCCCGGCCTGAGCGGCCTGGAAGCGGATCCGACCCGTCTGCGGCAGGTTTTCCTCAACCTCATCAGCAACGCCATCAAGTTTAATAAGGAGGGGGGTAAAGTCACGGTCAGCCTGTACCGGACCGATGAACCCACGGACTACCTTTGCTGCAAAATCGAGGATACCGGCATTGGCATCCCGGAGAACAAGATGAAAGAGCTTTTTACGGACTTCTTCCAGGTGGATCCCTCCTTTGCCCGGCAACACGAGGGCACTGGCCTGGGGCTGGCCCTCACCAAGCGGCTGGTCGATCACTTCCACGGCAGCATTACCGTTACCAGCCGCGAAAGCGAAGGCACCACCTTTATCGTAAAGCTGCCGCTGCACCCCGTTCCATCACCGGCGGTTGCAATTTAGCCTTAAAACGATTTAAACCATCCTGCCATGCCTTTCCATCAGGGCAATATGCGCCGCCGGGCTGCCAAAGGCCCCCGTTGCGCCCAACCGAAGGGAGACGGCCGCCAATTCGATGAGGGATGTTTGCATCATCGCTTTCTCCAAGGGATAGGGTCATCATAAAATGAGGACGAGACAGGATAAAGGGAGAGACGCATGGACCGTTCAAAAATTGACCAGCACAGCCGCGTTGTGGTGCTGACCGGCGCAGGCATCAGCGCCGAATCCGGCGTGAAAACCTTTCGCGATAACGACGGCCTCTGGGAAAACTACCGCATCGAAGATGTCGCGACGCCGGAGGCCTTCCGTCGGGACCCGCAACTGGTGTGGCGCTTTTATGACCAGCGCCGCAAGCAGCTGAAAACCGTAGCGCCCAACCCGGCGCACCATGCGCTGGCGCAACTGCAAGCCATGCTTGGCCCGGAACGGTTAACACTAATTACCCAGAACGTGGACGACTTGCACGAACGGGGCGGTTCCAAAGCCGTCATCCACATGCACGGCGAACTGCTGAAGGTGCGCTGCACCCGCTGCCGCACCATCACCCACACGGAGGCGGACATGCTTTCCGACGACCAAGCCGAAACGCTTCCCCACTGCGAATGCGGCGGCCTGTTACGCCCGCATATCGTGTGGTTTGGGGAAATGCCGTTTGAGATGGATTTCATCCAAAACAAGCTGGCCGAATGCACCCATTTTATCGCCATCGGCACCAGCGGCGTGGTTTATCCTGCCGCAGGCTTCCTGCAAATCGCGCGGCAAATTGGGGCGTATACCATTGGGTTTAACCTGGAGCCACCGGAAAACCACCGGCTCTTCGATCAGTTTATCCAGGGCAAAGCGGGTCAGCAACTGCCACAGTGGGTCAATTCGCTAGCATTGCAGGTTTGACGCACCATCGTCTTAAAAGCCGAAGACGCCACCACAGTACAATTTATTGTCCGCGCAAGGCAATCTAATTGAAATTTATTGATGAGGCTTTATACTGCTTGATAAGTAGTGGAATTTTTTATCCTAGAATTTGTCAATTATATTGATCTCTTTATGGTAAACACATTCAGCGAAGATAGTGAAAATATAGCACAGGTTCCTGATTCGTTTTCGCTACAAATTGTACCTAGAAGGCTTGAAATTCTTAAGAAAGCCCTACTTACTTTGGTTGTATGTATTTTAACATTTCTTTTGGTTGAATTTTGCGCTCGGTGGGTAATAGTTCTGGCCAATCCA
>CALAJO010000100.1 GCA_937922745.1 uncultured cyanobacterium | reverse complement strand
GCCGGCTCCCACTCCCTAAACACCTTCTCCCTGAAATGGCCATATTCCACCGGGTCTTCGTGCGGGAGCAGGTAGGGGCTGTTGCCCCCATGCTTCAGGGCGTTTAAACTGCTGATGATCTTGCCGGACTGACTGGTTGGGCCTTTGCCCTTTTTGCCGTTGCGACGGCTGGCATTCTTTTTCTTTTTAGACATCGCTGGGTTCCCTTTCCCTCATGTTCTACCTAAAATAATAAATAAGAAATATAGATTAATTATATATCATGTGGTTTAACCTGTAAAGCCCCTGCTGCCTGGAATTGTTGCCAGGCTTGGGGCAAGTGCATCGTTAACCGGGCATTAGGAAGTCGGCTGGTGCCGCTGAATGGGATACCCTGCGATTGATACGGATTACGACCCGCCTCATCACGGCGCTTTTACGATTTTTGTCCAAACGCGGGGCGGGCTGTAATTATTAATTGAATCTAAATTGGCGTAATAAAGAGTAACAATTGCCAGACTGATCCGTCCACGTTGTTTTTATATGTGTAAGTGGACAACATATGGCTTGGAGGTTGGTTATGGGCGGTGGTTCTATGGGTATTAATAATGGCAATTTCTTTTTTCAAAGCGCGCCTTTAAATTCTTTTTCCGCGGCGCCGGACAATAGCTATGTGGCATTCGAAGGGGATCCGCTAAGCGGTATCTTCCGTGGCCGCGCCGGGCAAAATAACAGCCCCGAGTGGAACGTTTTCCAATCCGCGGCCAACAGCAGCAACTTTGCGGATTTCAATACCCCATGCGGGATTATTAACCTGGGACAGGCCGGTTGCTTCAACAGCGCATCCATTTTCGACGGCTTATTGTTTAACGGGGCCCAATTCGGCCACACCAATTTTGCGGATGCGTCCGCGATGGAAAATTATCTCTATCAGAATGGCAATAATAATATGGCGCTGGGCACCAAAAACCCGCTGGGCAGCAACTTCTTCGGGCAGCAATCCTATAACGGCGGCATTAATTTCGCCAACGCGGCGCAAGCGCTCTTCTCGGCCATCAGCCAGCTCACCGGCATCAACGGGTACAACCAGGCCGTTGGGTCCGATAGCCCGCTGGCGACCAATCATTTCCACCAGCAGGCCGGGCCGGGGTACGAATCCACCAACAGCGTGGACGCGTATAATGCCGGCGACGTCCTCTCGCAACAATACGTCGGGGCGGGTGGATCGAACCTGTTCGTGGGGTCGGAAAACGATTGCGCCCTGCAATCCGAAATCATGCAGTTTGGCGACCAGGGTTCCTACAACTACGCTGATGCCAACCGGGCCTTAAGCAATAATTTTACGCAGTATATTGGCTCCGGCAACGGGATTGAAGGCGACCTGGGGCAGTATGCCATTAACGAGTACGTCGGCACCCAGAACGACATCGGCGAGCAGACCATCTCGCAGATGGGGGGTAATTACGCGATTAACACCATTAACAACCCGATAGAGGATACGCGGGACAACGCCCTGATGACGGAGGCGTATCAAAGTGCCTATGATAACAGCTTTAACACCTACAACGGCACCAACAATTACGATGGCATCCAGAACGTGACGCAGGATGCCGGGCATGAGAGCAACAACGGATTTGCGGCAAACTACGCCGCCGATACGAACCTGACCCAGACTGCGGGCGATTATTCCCAAAACCTGGTGCGCGGGACGCTTAACAGCGATGGGATGCAGAACTTCGTCCAGGCTTCCGGCGGGGCGTCGCTCAACCGAATTAGGGCAAACAGCGCGGCGATGACCACCGCGGAGCAATATACCGGCATGTTCGGGGCAAGTGAGTATTTTGGCACCGATAACGCCGAAGGGATTGATATGGCGGCCCAATACGGCGATTTAGGCAGCACCAACACCATCCAGGGCGGCAAGGGCGCGCTAATGGCAAAACAGCACAGCGCGGAAGGCAGCACGCAAACCATTGACGCCTCAACCACGTCTGGCGGGGCATTCGCGATGCAGGACGGGGATTGCGTGGCCAATAACATTACCGGCAGCGCGGCAGATGACGTGGCAATCTCCGGCAGTAACGCATCCCTGTTTAACTACAACCTGGGCGCGGGCAATGATGAAGTGACCCTGGGAGGCGCGGGGAATAGCGGCGCGGTCGTCCTGGGCGATGGGGCGGATACGGCTTATGTGGGTTCGGCGGTGCAAAACGGCCTGACCATTGATGGCGGGGCCGGTTGTGAGGATAGCGTGGTCTTTAACAACGCCTTGTGCGATTACATGATCGAGCAGGTCACCAATTCGGACGGCGCGACCGGCTACCGGGTCATCGATCGCAGCGCGGCCGCGGATGCCGAAGGTACCTATGTAACCGGCTTCGAGCAATATACCTTTGGCGACCAAAACTTGACCGAAGCGGATTTACAGGCCCATATCGCGCAACAGCAACCCGCAGGCGCGCAGGCAGAACAGCCCGCTGAAGAAGCGACCGGGGCGGCCGGATAAAATTTTAAACATTAACACACAGCACTTTCTAACCTCGACGAATTTCGTCGGGGTTTTTTATTGGCCTCATTTTAAAGAGTGTGCCGGTGAATTATTAACACATTATAAAAACCTGAAAACCCTTAATATATAACGATTTTAGTCTTTTTACAAAAGTTTATAGAAGCCGATTTTCTAACACAAAACCTCAATAATTGTTTTTTATATAAATATAGAACTGGACATTTAGGCTATATATTAGGGAGGCTATGGGCAATGGGATACGTACATAATAATCCGGGTTTCAGACCGAATGTACAAACCAGTATTTTTAACCAAGAATTTTTAAGCCATCTACAAAAGACTTATGGTAATTATAGTTCTTGGGGTGGTGGGGTCGATCAGCGTGATATGCGTGAAGCAATTCAGATCTTTAATCAAAGTAGATTTGAAAACCGTGCTGCAAATCCAAACTTCCAGCCCATTCTATTTAATGAGAATGATTGGAATGCATTAGATTATTTTTCGACTAGCCCAACAATGAATGTCGGTAATGAAGATATCGCTGATGCCTTAAGATTGGCTACAACGTACAGCCAATATTCAAACGGAAATGTTGAAAATACAATTTTAAATCCTAATTTTGTAAACTTTATCGGCAACAACTGGGAAACCTTAAAACAGCAAGAATCCGGCGCCTTCAACGGTGATGCCATTACCGATATGGGAATGATTGATATTATTGGACGCTACAACCAAGCGTATGACGGTGTTAATATTGTACCGGGTGCAGGCTTTACGGATCAGCTATCCACTGCAAAAAATGCTGACGGCGCTGGCGGTGGCAACATCAGTTTAAATGACATTCGTTCGCTACAATTTGCCAGCAACTACTATAACTGGGAGTCCCAAGGAGGAACGCAACATAACCTGGTAACACTACCTGGTGGCAATAATGCGGCAGCGGGAGGTTCGTCAACTGCCGAGGCTGACCCAAACCTGTCGGGAACAGGTGCTGATACGACTGCAGGGGCAGCCGGGAGTACCGCAGCGGGCGATGTCGCGCCGGCACCATGTCCCGCTGGTACAGGCTCAGGCAATGGCGCGGCCGGTGCAGGCTCAGCTAACGGAACCACAGGTGATGGTGTTACCAATGGCCAATGCCAGGGTTGTCAAAGCGGCAATTGCTCGCAACATGGCACGGGCAATGGCGGCACCACCTCGGGGCAGACCGCCGGTACACCCAGCAACGCTTACATCTCCGGCGTAAGCGGGGATGAGGTAAAGCCTGGGCAGTATAGCACTGTTCTATCCGATATTTGCAACGGCAATATTACCGGCCCCAAATATGGTGAAAACAACACGATATTTGTCCATAACGGAACCCGGATGGACAATGGCAACATCCTGAACGGGGATGGTGTTTCCGATGTGAACGGCGACGGCAAGGTCGATCGGGATGGAAGCCACGACCGGTTGGTGTTAAACGGATACGAAGATGAATGGCAAATTGCCAAGCTCAAGGATGAAAACGGCAATGCCTACTATAACCTGAGGAGTGACGCCCATAACACCAATCTCAATGTCCGCAACTTTGAGACCTTGCAGTTCCGGGGTGATGGATCGACCTATTCGGCAACCCAGCCCAATATGGAAGATTACTATCGCTACCGCACCGGTGATAAAGATGGCAACGGCAAGATTGATGCCAATGCCGGCGAGGGCAACGGCAAACTGATTACGGTTGCAAAAGATGGTGAGGGCAAGCCTCAGTTCGGCCGCAACTGGTCGGAAATTCACCAGGAAAACGGCACGAAACCGGGCAGCTATGTGGGTGAAGGCAAGGCCGCCAACGACACGGTGACCAAAAATACACCGCGGGAACAGGCCAAAAAAGCCGGCCTGGACGATCCGCAAGGCTAATTACAAAATAGCACTCAAAAAAGGCTCGCGACAGCGGGCCTTTTTAGGTTTTGGGTTTTTGCGCCTGTAACACGGCCCAGAAGCAATACCGCCAAAGCACATCGATATCCTTTAAGCCGGCGTCCGCCATCCAGCGGGAAAGATCGCCCAAGGTAGCGTAGTGATCCATCTCCTCGCGGTGCTGACGCCATTGCATCACATCCTCCAGCGAGGCGCCGTTCTCCTGGGCAAAGGCTTCGTAGAAGGTTACATCCGCCTGGTAAATGCGCTCATTGGCCCCGTGTACCTGGTCGCCCAAGACGAACAACCCGCCGGGCGTAAGCCACTGATACAGCTTATGGATCAGTTTCTCCTTCGCAGCATCGCGGATATGGTGCATTGCAATGCTGGAAATTACGAGGTCGTATTGGTTGGCAGACAGTTCCAACTGCTCAAAATCGGACTGGATGGGAACCAGGTTGGCGTTCGGCAGTTTCTCCGCCGTCTTGTCCAGCATCTCCCGGGAAATGTCGACCACGCTGAACGTGGCATTCGGCCAGCGTTCGGCCAGGATTTTGGTTAAATTGCCCGTCCCGCAGCCCAACTCTAATACATTTGCGGGCTTAAAATCGGGCGGAAGATAGTAGAGCATCGCCCAAAACATTTCCCGATAGCGCGGAACGCTTCGGGAAATCAGGTCATCATATTCATTGCTGATGCGGTTGAAAAAATCCAGGATCGGAGTGGACATCGGCATTTTTCCTGTTTATGGTGCGTGCCAGCCTCGCCGATAAGGATCCACTTGCAGAATACTTACCGGAATGGTTGGTGGGTGTAGAAAGAATTTTAGGCAGCCTGGGTTTTGTTCAACGCCTTCATCACGCGGGACTTGTAGCGCGCACCGGCATTCTTGTGGACAATCCCCTTGAGGACGGCTTTATCAATAAGGCTATACGCTTTGGAAACGCGTGCCTGAAGTTCCTGCACGTCAATCTTTCCGGTAACCCCTTCGTGGACACGCTTGATAGCGGTACGAATGGCGGATTTGTAAGCCTGGTTGCGACGGCGGTTCCGTTCAGCGATATCGACTCTTTTTTTAGCGGATTTGATATTGGGCACGCAAGACACTCCTTTAGGTTCTGCAAGTGAATATAATGACGATAATATCTTATAGCATCAAGATAAAACGGTTGCAACTTGACGTCGGCTCAGGTTGCCTGTTTATTAAATCAATTGAGGTCTACCCTGTCGGGTAATCCCTAGATGGAAAAGATATAGCATGATTAAAGCAGGGAGTTAATTGCATGCCTCACATTGCTGTATCCGCCAAAACGGTCAAAATCGTCCATAACCCTAACTCCGGCAATTCCAAGGCCTGGTCCGAGCAGGTGATGAATGCCCTGTTGGATAAATTTGGCGTGACCTATGAGTGGATTACCGGCATTGAACTGAAAAAGTTGGCCCAGCAAAGCGATGAACACCACACCATCCTGATTGTGGGGGGCGACGGCACCATTAACCGCATCCTCAACACTATTGGCTACCAGAATCTTCACAAGTTCACGTTCGGCATTATCCCCCTGGGAACTGGAAACGACTTTGCCCGCTCCCTGGATATCCCCCTGCAGTTGGACAAGGCGCTGGACGCCCTGCTGCATGGCGAGACGGAAACGGTTGACCTGGGGCTTCTGAATAACCGCATCTGCTTTACCTGCGCCATCAGCATCGGCTTTGGGCCGGAGGTCACGAAAAACGCCTCCCGGCCGTTGCGGCACCTTATTGGCCGCGGCGCGCTGCTGGTTGGGGCATTTATGTACCTGATCCGGCCAAAGCCCAATTACAAGATCAAAACCGTCATCGATAAAAGTGAAATTCGCCAGATTAAGACGCCCCATTTAGTGATTGGCAACGCAAAATACCATGGCGGGGGGTTCCCCATCTCCCCCAAAGCCGATTTGCGCAACGGCAAGCTGGATTTGTACTACTTTAAGCCGGTGGCCCTGCATCGCCTGCCGAAAATCTTCCTGCGCGCCTTTGCCACACGCAACCATACCATTATGGAAGAGGTGATCTACCAGCAGATCGAAGAGATTAAAATGGCGCTGAAAGCCCCGCTGGAGGTGGATGTGGACGGAGATATCTACACGTTCTACCGGGAGGTCAACGTCAAGGTCATCCCGGCGAAATTAAGCGTGCTGGTGCCGCAGCGTTCGCAGTCGTCCCTAAACGACGAACTGGTCCAGAATAAGGCCTGGCAGCTCGTGGGCGGAAAAAGTTGTGCAGGTTAACTGCCCGTTTTCGTAACGGCAATGGATAAACGAAAAACGCTGATCCCATAACGCCTTGCGGGTCAGCCTCTGTGTTTTGCCGTCTGCCGTATCTACCAGGCGTTGCTCCGGCAATTTATGCAGCGCGGCGCCGCCTGCGCCCTGGATGACATGTTGTCGGCCATTAACGGTATGCCGCTGATAGTTATGGTCGTGGCCGGTAAACACGGCGACCACGTTGGCCTTGTCCAGCCGTTTCTCGATGAGCTGTCGCAGCCGTTTCTCGTGCGAGCGGTGCTTCAACGAATACAGCGGATGGTGCATCATCACAATCACCTTGCGATCGCCGGCTGTTTCCAGCAGGTGATCCAGCCATTGAAGCTGGGCTTTGCGGTTCTGCTCCATCTTGCCGGACAGGCCGGTATCCAGGCAGATGACGCGCAGCTTGTCGCCAAAATCCATAAAGTAGTACCAGTTGGGCAGTTGCGGCGATTGCCAGCCGTACTTTGCGGCCAGCGGATGCTTGGACGCATCCTGCACGAAGAACTTTCGGTAGGCCTTCAGGCTGTCGTACCAGTCATGGTTTCCGGGAAGCGCCAGGATGGGTTTGTCGTAATGCTTGAAGGCTTCGAACAAGCCATATTGATAGCTTTCCTCGCCACCAGTAGGATAAATCACATCGCCCAGCAGCATGCAAAACTCGCTGGGATAGATATCCTGCCGGGAAATGGCCGTAGAAACCAGGTATTGCGCGGGGGAGTTCGTCCCGGTATCCCCGGCAATAATAAACGAGAAGGATTCCGGATCCTTCACCGGCGGGGCATATTCGTGGTTGCGGGTAATGCCTAGCGGCTTGGGCCCAAGTTGAGGGAGCTTCTGGATGACATAACTCTGTGTCATCCGCATCCAGTCCTGGCGGGTTTGCCACATGTAAGCCAGGTTCATTTCACCGCGGAAGTTGCCGGCCTTGTTTAAAAAAGAAAAACCCCTTTTACGAAAGGAGTTTCGATAAATAGGATTTGTACTGTTACGGGCCATCGGCCTTAAGCCCTTGACGGCACCAGTTAAAGACTGATTCAACTTCCCACGATCCGACTGAGATGGTTGGTGATCCAATTTACCTACTCCAACTAGGCTATACTTTTATTATGAATAATGTCCCTGACAATTTCCAGCCATGAAATATTAAGATTATCGCCCAAGTGGGGAGCATGATTTTTGACAATATGATTTATATTTCAGCCATCGGGGTTTAAAGTATGGAGGCACAGGGTTATGGCGCAGACGGCATTTACACCGGCAGATATCGAGATGGCGAAGCGCCATTTCGAAAACCGCCTCAAAATTACGCTGGGGCCGGTTGAGCTTCAGCATAAGATGGAAGAAGCGCAGATCGGGAAGGATTTTATCCTGATTGATGTGCGCAACCGGGACGGTTTCCGTGAGGAGCATATCCCCGGCGCCGTCAACATTCCCGAGGACGAGTTGGAAAACCGGCTAAACGAGATTCCCCGGGATAAGGAAGTGATTGTTTACTGCTGGACACTGGTTTGCCACCTGGCAGCCCATGCTGGCCTGACGCTGGCGAACCATGGCTATTTTGTCCGCGAGCTGGAAGGCGTCATCCAGCAATGGAAGGAGTACCAGATGCCGATTGAGCGCGGCGAAGTGGCAGGCATTCGATAAGGAAGGAGAGACAACCCATGCACCCGAATCGCTTTTTACGCATTGTGCAGGAAGAGGCGGGCCTTAAGGATATGGACGAGGCCAAGCTGGCGACCCAGATCGTGTTTGACCTGCTGCATCACCGGATTACGCCGGATGAGGCCAAGGATGTGAAAGCGCAGTTGCCGCACGAGCTGGCGAATATCTGGGAAGGCGGCGAAGTCTGGTACCAAAGGATTTTCTCCCGTTTCGAGCGCCAGAACCGCTTCAACAAAAAAGAGTTCATGGACCAGATCAATGCTCGCAAGCAGGATATCGCCGCTTCGCCGGAGCGGGTGGCCAGGGCCGTTTTCTACGCCCTGCAAAGCCAAATTTCTGCGGGAGAGGCCCGCGACGTGAGGGCGCAACTACCGCATGACTTGGAGTTGCTTTGGGATGAAGCACGCCCGCTACCCGAGTATGCAGGCGGTGGCGGCGGGGAATCCGAGGTGTTGCCTCCTTTTCGATAGGGTTTTCCTTGTCTCAATGACGAGGATGCAGCCAGGTTGTGTGAAAAGCAGCCTGGCTGCCGTTTTGTTAAGCTCATCCATTGGGAAATAGTAACTTTCCTTACGTCATAATGCCGTGCCATGCCTTATAGAGCTTCTTTTCGCATTTGGGCAAGTAAAGTTTTTTTACCGGCTTATGTTACAGATGCACAC
This sequence comes from uncultured cyanobacterium, assembly GCA_937922745.1. Classification (GTDB taxonomy): domain Bacteria; phylum Cyanobacteriota; class Vampirovibrionia; order Vampirovibrionales; family JAGQHJ01; genus CALAJO01. The sequence goes on along the minus strand of CALAJO010000100.1, from coordinate 2,564 downwards.
TTTTTCCATGTCCGTTTTTTATATAACCATCATCTTTGTGCTATAAACGGTTTTTAAAACATAGTGAGTTATATAGGGAATAAGGTATGACAGGTTTGACTGGAACACGGAAACAATCACTGGTTTCACGAATGTTCAAACGGAAGAACATGGACGATATTATCGCCGCTTCCCAGAACAGCGAACATAAACTGAAAAAGACGCTGAGCGCGTTTGACCTGGTTATCTTCGGTGTCGGCGCCATGATTGGCGCGGGTATCTTTGTTTTAACCGGCTCGGCGGCAGCGGGTTCCGAAGGCCACCTGGCGGCGGGCCCGGCGTTAACCTTGTCCTTCGTCCTGACCGGATTGGTCTGCGCCTTCTGCGCTCTGGCCTACGCTGAATTCGCGGCCATGGTTCCTGTATCCGGCAGCGCGTACACTTATACCTTCTCTACCCTTGGTCAGATGGCCGCCTGGATTATTGGCTGGGCGCTGGTTCTGGAGTACGCCGTAGGGAATATGGCGGTTGCCGTCGGCTGGACGGGCCACCTTCAGGAGTTTCTTTCACACCACTTCGGCATCAGCATGCCGCATATGCTGACCAGCAATACCATAGACGTGGCGTTCGAGGCGAGTAAAATCAATCCCGAAAACCTGCTGACCACCATCCCGCTCAACCTGCTGGGAACGGACTTCTTTATTGCCGTTTACCAGGCGTTTAACCTGCCCGCCTTCATCATTGTTATGGCGGTCACGGCCCTGCTCTACGTCGGCGTCCAGGAGAGCGCGAAAACCGCGGCGGTCATGGTATTCGCCAAAACGGCCGTTGTGTTGCTCTTTGTCGCGGTGGGTGCGTTCTTCTTCGTTAACCAGGGCACGACCTTGCCGCTTGCGGAAACCGCTCTCTTCAACAACTGGTTCGCCGATGGCTGGAACACCTTTGCACCGAACGGCCTGGCCGGGATTGTGACGGGCGCCTCCACCATCTTCTTTGCCTATATCGGTTTCGATGCCGTTTCGACCGCGGCCGAGGAAACCAAGAACCCGCAACGGGATATTCCCATCGGGATTATCGGCTCGCTCGCCATTTGTACCTTGCTCTATATCGCGGTATCCGCCGTTATTACCGGTGTTGTCCCCCTGGATAAAATCAACCACGAAGCGGCGGTTGCGGCCACCATGTCCTACATGGGCTACAGTTGGGCTTCCTTGCTCATCAGCATCGGGGCCATTGCCGGTTTAACCTCCGTGTTGCTGGTGTTGCAAATGGGCGGCGTTCGTATTTTCTACGCCATCTCCCGCGATAACCTGCTGCCGCCTTTCCTGGCGCAGGTTCACCCTAAGTTCCAGACGCCCCACGTTTGCACCATTATCGTGGGCCTGTTTGTCGCCATCTTCGGGTCGTTGCTCCCCATCACCCTGCTGGCGGAAATGTGTAACATCGGCACGCTGGCCGCATTTATCGTGGTTAGCCTTGGCGTTATCCTGATGCGTTTCTCGGATCCCAAGCGCCCTCGCCCATTCAAATGCCCGGGCGGCATCATTCTTCCCGCAATTGGGATTGCCGGGTGTCTTTACATCACCACGGGCTTGCCTTCTGTTACCTGGGCGCTCTTCTGGGGATGGTTTACCCTGGGGATGATGATCTACTTCTTCTACGGATTGCCAAACAGTGCCAAGATGGAAGCCATCGCCGAGATGAAGAAAGCCACTATCCCCGACCTGTCGCAACGCCAGGCGGAGAAGGAAGCCGCTTCAACGCTCGAGCCTGTTTAAGAAGGTCTTATCCATTTCGCAAAGAAGAGAGGGTTCGGGCAGAGCCCTCTCTTTTTGTTTTCAACATCGGCTTGCGTTCCACCTGCCTTATGTGGCACGCTTTCATTACAAACAAGGTTTCCCGAGATGCTCCCTCCCATTCCGCACATCGATAACAAGCCTCCCCGCATCGCCATTGCCATGAGTGGCGGGGTTGACAGCAGCATGGTCGCCTACCTCCTAGCGCAAGCAGGTTATACGGATTTGGTGGGCTTTACGGCCTGGACGCTGAACGGCCCCGGCAAATGCTGCAACGATGCCTTGATCAATGCGGGGCGCGTCTGCGAGAACCTGGGGATTCCGTATGATACCTTTGATGTTCGGGCCGAGTTTTCTCACTATGTGATGGAATATTACGAAAACTCCTACCGCGAAGGGCTGACGCCTAATCCTTGCGTGGAATGCAACCGCTACATCAAGTGGGAAAAGCTGATTGAGTACACCCGCAATGAACTCAAAGCCGATTTTGTGGCAACGGGCCATTACGCCCGGATAGAGCATGCGGATAACGGCGGGGTTCGGCTTTTCCGCGGACAGGATACGCGCAAGGACCAGACCTATATGCTGGCCCGTGTCCGGCCGGAAGATTTGCGCTACACGATTTTCCCCCTGGCCTATTACCAAAAGCCTGAGTTGGTGGCCCTGGCGCAGCAGGTGGACATCCCCACGGCATTCAGCAAGGAGAGCCAGGACGTGTGCTTTGTGCTGAACGGCCAGGCCAACTATATTACGCAGGTTTTGGGCCAAAAGAAGGGCCAGATTGTGGAC
>CALAJO010000099.1 GCA_937922745.1 uncultured cyanobacterium | reverse complement strand
GCGGAACCCGGAAGATAAACGCGCAACCGTGGCCCTGAAAGGCGACCCCTTCTCCGGAGCTAGACCAAAAATTGTGATGGTCGCGGCTCGCGCCGATCAGCTCCAAGGGATTCCGAATTTAATTCCCCTCATGGAGTTTCGTCACGGGAGGCCTGTGCCTCAAAAAGATGGCATTGTGAGGCCCGATCCCAATGATGATCGCCTCCATGTCTCTGTCATACCGCATGTTTTCGCCGATCCGGCCATTCGATCTGAGGGAACAGTCAAATATGCCGTCAAGCTTGCCCTGCATGATGATGAGCCGATTGCACCGGGATTTGGTTACAGCCCGCGTCGCGGGACGGATCACTTGGCAGTGTATGCCACCATTACGAAAATTGATCACGGCAAACCCTATGACGAAGCCCATCAACGCAATAACCGCTTCCCGGAATTCCGGATTCCCTTGCCGGACACGTATTAATCCAAAAAGACCCGCCTTTACAAGTGGGTCTTTTTTTTCAGAGTCCAGGTTAATTTTTGCTGCTGGCAACGTTGCTGATAATTTGCAGAATCGAGATCACCATATTCAGGACGCTTTTCATATCCATGCACTGGCTGGGGCATGCCATCGGCTGCGATCCATAATGCGGGTTGGGTTTGTTGTCATACTTAGGCTTTATTATCGGCGGCGTATAAGTGGTTTTAGGCGGCTCGGTATACTTGGGTTGGGCTGGAGGCTTATAATCCGCCTTGGGACAACCGTAACCATCCGTACCGGCCCCGCCAACCAAACGGGCCAAGCTGTTTTCTATCGAAGCATCATCGGTTTTGGATGCTGCATTAAAAATATTCGTGCCGCCATTGCCGGCTTGCTGTTTAACCTGGTTGACGTTGTTTTGCGTGTTGTTGCCATTACCGTGGACGTTGCCGACCACCTGGCTCAAGATCGAATTGACCAAAGGATCCATAAAATGCGAAACCTCCTAACTCTAACAGAGAACCATTGATGCCATACACACTTTTTTGAAAGAGAGAGAACTTAAGGTATATGTATAAAAACAATCTTTTGAGTTTTTATTCCAAATGTTCCGCTTTGTAAAATACATTCCGCAAACCAATGCGCTTGCGCTTGGTTAGGGCTGATTGAATGGATGGCTATGAAGGGTTGCTTTTAAAATGCCGGGCCTTCCACGTGACCCCTGTGGACGACAGGGCACGCCGGCGGGATTCCAGTAAGAACTCGGCGGCAAGGAGCATGCCCAGCGGATGCAGCAATGCATACCACGGGTGCGTGCGGAAGAAGTAGCGGTTGACGCCGACACTGAGCAACATCACCAGCAAGGCCACCCATGCCATTAATAAAAACATGGCGGGCGCCTGAAGACTGTAACCCAGGATCAGGGCGAGCAAGGGCAACATCCCAAGTAAGGCAAGGGAGACTGCGCGACCCACAGTTTCAGCCGCCGTGATTTCCGGCTCGCTGAGAAACATGTTTTTCGTCCAGCCCTCCCGCAACTCCGCAAAAGACGTATACATCCGCACCTTAAAATGGGAAACCGCCGACACGATTTGCAGGCGCAACCCCTTCTGCTTGGCAAGCTTTGCCAATTCCAGGTCTTCCACAATGCTGCCTTTCACCACTTCATGCGTGCCCAGCCGCTGATAGGCCTCCCGCCGGAAAAACAGGTATTGCCCATTGGCAATAGCGACATCCGGATAATACGGGTCGTTCACCAGGCGCGAGGGGTAGCGGAAACCGATGAGAAACAGCATCGTCGGCAGGATTACGCGCTCCCAGAAGGTTTCGCACTCCATCGTCGGATACAGCGTCAGCAGATCGACATAATGCTTTTGGGCATAGGTAATGGCGCGCTCCAGGTTCTCCGGATGCAGCCACGTATCGGCATCCAGAAAAAGCACCCACTCCGCGGAGAGATGCGGCAGGGCCTGGGCAATGGCATTGACCTTTCCCACCCAGCCTTCCGGCGGATCAATGCCTTCGATCACATGGAAGCGATCATCTTCCGAGGCGAAGCGCCGCATGATTTCGCCGGTTGCATCCGTCGAGCGATCATCGACCATCCACACCTGGAAGTTGCAGAACGTTTGATGCTCCAGGCTTTCCAGGCAACGGCCCAGCTTGGTTTCTTCATTCCGCGCGGGGATCACGATATCCAGCGAAAACCGCGACAGTTCCTCCGGGCGGCGGTTAAGCCGAACGTCTTCCAGTTTCGGCAGGGTTTTCCAGTCGGCCAGGCCGCTATACAGCACCCACAGGTAAAACCCCGTAAAGCCCATCAAGGGCAGAATCCCCAGCCACCATAACGGATTCATCAGCCATATTCCTTTTCATTCTGACTTCAGGCTAAACCACCTTGCCCCGGTAGGCAAGGGAATTGTTTTGTGCCGCCTCCGGTTCACGAGATGGGCTTACGTCAGGAAGACAGCTCCGCCTGACCTTGCGCCCGATATTTGCGAAATTGCTGCTTTATCCAGAGAATTCCCATCAAGATACTCATCGCCATAATGAACAAGCTGTAAGCCATTGGGGCAGCAATGGTAAGGCCAATAATCAGAAATACCCCGGCAAGAAAGATAAGATAAAGAATGGCAAACAGAATATCCGGAAATGTAATCCGAGGCTGGGGATCTAGCAGTTCATTCCGCCGTTTAGGCCATAAGCGCCAACCGTTGGCAAATAGCCAGAAAGGCGCAAAGCACATATAGAACAGCACCAGATAGGCTGCAACAAAGTCTTTTATAATCAACAGCGGGCTTAACAAGACAATTAACGAGGAAGAGGGCTTGAAACCAACGGGCTTATCTTCGTATTCGGGGTATTCCATCCGTTCTGTCACGGCGTCCCGCCGATTAAAGTCCAGATGCTGATAATCCAGACTGTAAAGCTCCACCCAAACAGAAGACGAAGTATACGTATACGCCAGACAATTCTTAATAGAAGGGCAGATTAGCCCAACCTCCAAGGCGGTTGGGGTAAAGGCAACCACCGCCCCATGCCGGTTAACGACTTGCAGCCGAACAGGATCGGCTGAAACGATGCCATCGCCGTAGAGCTTTTCAAAAACCAGTGCTTCTCCGTTCGGCCCAGGCAGCGTTTTCACTTCACGGGTGTAGGGGCTGTGCGCGTTCGCGGGAATGCCACTTGCGGCAACCAACCACAAAACCGATACCAACAGCCCGACAATCATCCATTTCATCAGCGAATTTCACCTAGCCAGTCACTTTAACTCTACAGGAAGCAAGTAACCCGCACAATGTTCGGGCCCTCACGAAGTCCTGTCTCCACAGCCAGCAAACATCATCAACAGAGGATTTTTAGAGGATTTTTAGAAGTTTTGAAAAATTCCCTAGCAATAAATCGGCTTGAGGCATTTTATTCCTATACATCTTTAAGACATGTGGTTAGCCAAGACAGATCGACATGTGAGAACAAGGGAAACGTATGAGCGTTCAAGGCATATCTTCACACCAGAGATACCTCTCCCCCGCCGTCCGTGCCAGGGGCATGGGCGATTATGCTTACCCGATGCAGCCAGCCGCCACCCCTTACAGCAGCAGCGGCAGTTGGGGAAATAATTACAATTACGGCAACGGCAATTATTCCTTTTACCAGCCGCAAAACAGCTACACCCCGTGGCCATACACGCCGCAATACAACCAGCCGCAGGTACCCACCCAAACGGTTACGCCACAAGTGGAATGGGTGCAGCCGGCCTCACTGGGCATTCCGCAAGCGCCGGGGCCATCGGCTTATTCCTCCGGCAGCCTGGCGGATCCGATGGCGGGTACGGATAGCGGCATTGAAGGACTTGATGGGTTAAACGCCGCCCTCCCAACGCAGAAAGCGACCAGTAAAGCCACGTCTCCCAATCCCGTTGCAGATACGTTCGCCGACCCGGCCATGCCATTAACCGCGCGCGAGCAAGTCGTCCAGGATTTGCAAGGCGTTTTGCAGCGAACATCCGATAACCTGCCGGCCCTGGCCGAGCAATACCCGGAATTCTTCGACCGCATCCCGGTAGACGGGCCGCAACTGCTGGAGGAAGCCTTGCAAGATCCGACCCAGCTCAAACAATCCATGTACACCTATTTCAAGAAAACCACGCTGGGTGGCCGTATCCAGAAGGTGTTCGACATGTTCGGCTTCCTCACCAAGCCGATTGAAAAGTTTGTGACCTGGCTCATCCCCGGCACCAAGGGCGATGCCT
>CALAJO010000098.1 GCA_937922745.1 uncultured cyanobacterium | reverse complement strand
GTTATAGACCATACCTGCAATACTGGACAGACTATCATCACGGTTTCGCAATAATTTATTCAGCATTGCACCTGCCAGGGCAACTGCCCGAATGGAGAAAGCGCTCCTATCCTTTCCCGCCCTGAACAGATTGCCTGGGTGTGTAACGCCTGGCGGGCGAAGAATGCCGTTGTTAAAAAATGTCCCGGACTGATCATCGATACGAACCACATGGCCGTCATTATCGATGAACAACTCGCCTGCGGCTAATACGCCGGGCGCAATGGGGCGTCCGCCGGTTGCTAAATAGCGATGTCCACTGACATAAGGTACTTGCCTTAATCCATTCTCGTGGGGTATGACAATATCCTGCAGAGTATGACCATTAACCAGCCGGATGGGTTTTTGGGCGTGATCCTGCGGATACCGATCGAAATTGAAAAAGAGATCCTGCTCTATTTGCGAGGTATCCCGTGCCTGGATGCCTAATCTCAGGTTACCATCCGCATCAACGATGTAGAGTAGCATATTATTAGGAGGTCTTACTTTTAATTTATCCAGGTTAATCGCGCCGTTTGGTCTGATGAGTCCGGATTGCAGGGCTTCCTCCCTGGTCTTGCCCAGATTAATGCCAAGTTCGTATCCTGCTTCCACAAAGCCAATATTGTTATAGCCATATTGAGGGGCATAAAGCAGCCCTTGCTGGTCAATCTGACGGGCAACCTGCCTGGCGTCTACTTGCAACTCGGGCGCGGATTCGGAGGGAATAAGCGAGCGGCCATCCAGACCAACCGTATAATAAGCATTAAAATCATTCCCGAATCGAATTTTAGCGCCTGGCCTCAAGAGCTTGTACTCCAGTGTCGATAAGGCTTCGGAGTCTACAAAAACCTGACGGTATCGGCCATTATTCATAATATACATCTTATTCTGCGAGAGATAGAGTTCTGCCTGGAAACGCTGATCCCCGGATGTTTTGAACGAAATGGGCAAGTTGGCCGTGTTGCCTATTTTTAAGGTGTATTCATGCTCACCGGGATCGAAGTGAATAGCGCCGGAGACATCGCGGTTAACTTTCAAGCCAGTCTCAAAACCAAACTGGCTCATGTCCACTTGTTCGGCGGCCTCCGGAACACCTAGGCCGGCATCCGCTGCTGAAGCCGCAGCAACCGGATCCGCATCCGGAACTATGGATATTATCGGCTGAGCCGCTATGGGGGCTTGCTGCTGAATCGGCGGTTGTGGTTGTGGCTCAGCAGCGGGCTTGGCTGGCGGGATGGCTTGCGCGGGCAGTGCGGCATGATCAGGCTGTGCGCCAATGATGACTTTATCTGGAGGCGTTATAGGATCTTGGGGTAGCTTAATATCAGGCGGAGCAACCGCAGGCGCTTTTTGTGCAGCCGGCATGATGGCAGGCGGTGGCGGTGTCAACTTCACTGGTTTACTTCTGGCAATTCCCGCATCTCCCATCTGTCTTTCCCAAATTTGGGGATGATCCCAAATGAGACGCTTTCTGACCTGGTTATATCTCAAATCAATGCCGGCAATCGTAACAATATCACCATCTGAGAGCCTGTAAGGCCCATCCGGTATGCGTAAGCCATTAACAAAAACACCTTGTGAAGAGCCTAGGTCGGTAATGGTGCCATCCATCGGGTCAAAGTCCGCATGTTCTGCATCGGCTTCGCCATGGGGAAGTCGTATATCTGCGGAAATACCCGTTCCAATGAGCCTGACAGGTTTATATTGCAAGCTCTCCAGGTGTTTATCGTCTATAATGGATAAAAGGCCCCTGCCATCGAAGTAAAGCCGGGTTTGGCCTATGGTGACAATATCGCCTTCCTCTAATTTCACATCCGTATTAGGCTGAATGGGCTTTCCGTTAATTCGGGTGCCATTCTTCGATCCCAAATCTCTCAGGGTGTTCTGGTTAGGATCAAACTCGGCATGCTGTCTGCTTGCCAACGTGTCCGATATGCTTATGGTGTTGTTCCCACGGCCAATAGACAGTTTGGGCTGCTTGCCAGGCGGATTTCCCAAAGACAAGGCTTCCACCACGCCCAATGGTTTACTGTCAGGTCGCGCCCACCGGCTGTCGCCTAGGGGGATGGGCTTTGAGACCAAAGATGGCGAATTTCGTTTATAGCGAACCGCATCATAATCAATGAGTAAGGCAACCTTGCCATCAATGGCCTCCTTGGCAAGCGCCTGGTATACGGCATCTGGAATGTAGGGTTTAAGGGTCTCCAGATTATACGCTTTCGCCTGGTTCCCCATTTCGGGGCTATCATCCCAGTATTCGTATCCTGTCGTTTCATTATCTCGCTTTATGCGTTCTCTAAGCCGGTTGAGCATTTCAGGAGTGGGCGTTTCCCCCGGCAACTGCTCATTGTATATGACGGAAACAGTATTTGGCTGGCCTTTTTCCGCGGCACGCGGGTTTGGCACTTCTTTTACTCCCAAGCGAATGACCGGTGTGTCTATCATAGGGTCATAAAGCCTGTCAATTTGCCCGGACAAGGGGTTTGTATGGAAGGGGTGGCTGCCAATTCGGTTTAACTTTAAAACAGTTTCCTGGCCATCCTTATTAATAACGCGCACAGCTAAGGCTTCTCCACCATTGCCTAATATTTCCTGGACGGTATAATCCGCCAGAATCGACTCATAGGCTGGAAAAGACTCACCATGTTGTGTAAGAAATTGGTCAAGTTTATGTCCGCTTATTCGATTAACATAGGGCTCCAATATAGGAGGGACTTTCACTTCTGAAGGATTAGGCCGGTTTCTTAACCGGATGAGATTGGCCGAACCGGGAACAAATTCCCAACTATTTCTAAAGGCCATACTGTTGAGAAAGGCTTCCACTGTTAATTTCATTCTGTCCGCAACCTGCTGTAGGCGGTGTGTACCTGGCGGCAATTGCCGTAAAGATGGCCCCGCCATAGGCACGACATGCGAATTGTCAGAGGATATATCGGTATCTCGATTAGAAACGGGCGCTGCAACTCCCATAGGTTCATCCAGAGTTGTGTCTGTCGGCAGCAAACCCTCAAATAAATTAAATTTAAGGTTCGTTGTTGTACCATCAACACCTTCAATCACATCCCTTGCGGAGTCTTCCAGCGCGGCATGAGAAGGAACCGCAAGAGAAGTGCCATAAATTTCATATCCATCCTCTGGGCTGAGCCCTTTTTCAGCTCCGGGCTCATAGTAAATGGATGATGCCGGGATATCTACGGTCGTATCGTTGTAGAGTGAAAACCCGAGGAATTCGTCATTTTCCCCAAATACCGGACGAGTATGGTAAGTCCCCAAGGCGGCCTTTTCAACCGGTGCTAATGTGGTGGCGCTGTAATCAGAGACTTTCCCTTCAGGATTCAGGGCTGCAACAGGGTCAACATGGGGGTGCGCTAAAAGGCCATTAATAAGATTTTTCTTATTACCGGAAGCAATATCAATTTCAACGCCCAAGGCTTCCAATTGACTGAATATATCAAATAGTTCCGCAAATTGCGCTGCCGTGCCTAAAAAATCGGATGAAATCAGGTGATTTTGCAAAGCAAGCTGTCTTTCGGATCCCAGATGATAAAGGTTGAGCAAATCTTGCACATCCAAATTCGTAACATCATACCCGAACGCAAGAACCACCTTTTTAATATTTTTTTCCTGCACATCCCCTAGCACTGCTTTAAATTGATCGATTACAGACTGTATACCGACCTTATTTCTGTTTTTGTAATCGACTTCATAAGGTATTGACGTGATTCCGCGGGCAGCCTGGCTATCGTAAACGGCTTTAACAAGCGTGCCGTGAGTCACTTTAAATAAGCCCCTGCTATCTAAAGATTCGGTGGCATATTCTCTCATGAAAGTATCAATGATCGCCGTGCTGGATGGTTTTACAACCAACCTTTTCGGACCATTTTCACCGTGGATAGTTTTGCGAATACGATTGAAAACCGTATCAGGCGCTGGTATATTTCGTTTCGGAGGCTTTAAAACAACATCAACAGGAGAGCGTTGAAAGCCCATTCTAGGATCCGTCCAGCCATTTGGCCGTCGCCATCCCATTCTGGACTGTGGTGACACACTCGATGTTTTAGCGGATAGAGGTTCCACACTAGTACTTGCTTGCGATGGATTTCCAGGGTTTCTTCCGATCTGTATTGTTATTCCTTCATCCTTGCCTTTAATGGGAATATAAAGCCTGTCTCCAGGCTTTAAAAAGAGGGAGTGCGCCAAACTGGGACTAACGGGCTCGCCATTTACCCGAACGCCAGCTGCTGCAAAGGAGCTATTGTAATTATATAACCTGAAATAATGAGGAGATGGCGCTACAATGGTTGCTGTGCCAATGGCCAGCTCTATGTCGCCATCAATTAACGCATTCAGGTTAATGGGTTTAACCGATTGCAATGGATCATGCTGGGCTAACATGTCATCAAACCGCTCTGATGCGAGTTTAGACGGCTCCGCCATGCGGGCTTCCATTTCTTCAAACGCCCGTTTTTGCTCCTCAAACAGGCGCTGTCTTTCTAGCTCGCGTTGTTTACGCGTTGGTTTGGTGGGTTCTGGCTGCGCGGTTACAGCAGACTGCTCTGCCGCCTGGGTTGCTACTCTGCCCCGGTTGGCCTGGGCAAGCGCATTCAGCAGATTAACAAAGTCCTGTCCGTCGGCGGTGCGTTTGGAATTAAACATCGTCGGCAGCGAGGGGTCATCCGGATCCACATCGGCTGCAATAATCCGGTTGCCTATTTCCTTAAGCTGAACGGTTTCCAGTAACTCCTGCAAATTGCCGTTCTTATTGGGCTGCCTGGCTTCAGCCGTTCGCGCCAGCATCTGATCCAGATCCGCTGGGGACAGATTAAACTGCCGAATTAATGTCGTCCGATCAATTCCCCGGCGGGCATAGTGCCAAAAGGAATCACTATCCTGGGCATAGCCCAGCAAGTGTGTCTCCTGGGAAAAGAATCGGTAAGCGGCTCCAAAATCGGCCGAGCTTTTTAGCATCCAACGACCGCCCTGTTGGGTAAACAATCCTTTGATACCAGGGTGGGCTGCCAGGATCTGCCTGACTTCGGCCGGGCCGGAAACCCCTAACAGTTGCGCCATTTCTTGATTCGTTAAAGATCTTCGACCATGTGTATCAGCAAATTTCTGCAAGATCTCAAGCGCTGTTTTTTTAGTCGCTGCTGTTGTTTCCATACTGTTTAGTCTTCGAACGATTTCCGGCAACTGGGGAACATGGATTGCCGCTTTGGCTGCGGGTTTCTGGGTTGTGTCCCTATTATCGCCAACAGCCAGGCGTTCTCTCAAATGTCGAATTGCATCGGCTTTATCAACGGCTTCTCGCATCACAATTTTAAATTCGCCATCCACCTTGCCAATCCGAAAATAGTGGCTTAATACCGGATCCCGGCGAATCAGGTCACCCACTTCACTATGGGAGCGCGCGCCCAGCATGGTCATTGCATCGTTATAAGAAAGCCGGATGCTTTCCCCAAGGGATTCTATTCTGTTAATCATTCTTTGAGCTTGATCATAAACGTCCTGTGTTACCTTGACTGCGGCGCTGCTGCCGCCTCCGCTGCTTTGACCTGTACCGGTTTCGTCAATCCTGGCGATAGGGTGAAGAGTGTCTGGCTGCGCATTGGAAAGAGCCGCTATGTTAGGACCGGTTACAGTTACAGGGACGCTTCGGCCAAATGGGTTGAATTGGTTAACGGCAGTGTCAAAGGTATTCCTAATGGGCTGTATGACCGGTTGTAACACTGAGCCAATCTGGCTTGCAACCGCTTGCCCGGCATCAGTAATCTGCTGCCAGTCCTGCTTGATTTTGCCGCCGACCGTTTGGAGTAAGCTTCCTGGTCTGTCCGCATTTGCAGGAGAAACCTCCCCTGAGGCTGAAGTTGAAACCATAACAGGCTGTTGAACAGGCCGGGTTGTGGGTGGAGTAGTAGAAGCTGAAACATCAATTCCTGTTGCAAAAGCGGGTAATGGGCCACTAATAGCCGCTGGTTTAGCCGGGGCCTTGGTCGTGTTGACGACTGGGCTGCCCACAGATGAAGCAATGCTGCTGGGAACACTGGTCACGACAGATGGGATGGCTTGTACGCCGCCGACGGCCTTGTCGGTGACGTATTCAGTCACGGCATCGGTTGCCAAGGTTTTTAGGTCGGCAAAGCCCTGGAAGCCCCATCCGTTGCCGGCATCGTAGAAGCGGCTTGCAGTACCGGCCTCCATGGTGGCTTCGCCAATCTCGCCCAGGAAGCCTCCAGCAGCCTGCCCTGCACGTTGCTGCCAGCTCCGGTTGACACTGGCCACGGCTGCCTCGGCCACATCATCTACCGAGCCCCCCAGGACATTGGTAATTACCCTGGAACCCATGGCG
>CALAJO010000097.1 GCA_937922745.1 uncultured cyanobacterium | reverse complement strand
AAAAACGCCCTGAAACTGGGGGCCTACAGCGAGGAAACCCTGGTGAAAGGGGAAAGCCAAAGCGACTTTGACGCCTTTGCCGAACCGATGTTGAGGGATCTGGATCCGCAAGGGGAAGAGGAGCTGTACTTCGCCAAGCGCTATATTGCCAAACTGTGGCGCCTGGAACAGATGGCGGCCTATGCCACGCAGATTGACCTGCAACTGACCGATGTGACCAGCCGGGTGAACTGCACCCATAAATTAACCCGCGCGGAAAAGCACGTGGAAGACGCCATGTGGCGCGCCAAGAAAGAACTCGACCGGCTGCAGGCCCAGCGGGAAAAGATAGACGCCTACCTGCGCCAGCAGGAGCAACTGGCCGCATGGCAGGCCCACCAGCAAGCGGTTTACCAGCGGGCCATGCAACTGCGCGAAGCGGCTGAGCAGGCCCAAGCCCAACATGCGCATGAAACGGCCCCGCAAAACCCTCCCGAAAACCAGGCCACACCTGAAGATCCGAATAAAATGGGTTCGTTTTGTGAACAGGATTTTCCAGCCTCGGGGCCCTTGCAACCGGCCGGGTCTCCAAGCTGAAAACTCGGGGCTACAACTGCAAATAATCAGGCAAAAGAAGACGTCTGGGTGCGAAGCGGCTCGGTCTGCGCCAAAACCTCTTCCACTTTGGTTAAATCCACTGTTGGCCGCAAGTCCTGCGCCGTAACGGAGGATTTCTTGATGACCGTGGAGAGCAGCAGCCCATCAGCCGCTTCCAGGTAAGCGTTCACCTGGTGCAACGGGTGGCCGTAATCGTAATACACCGGGGCATCCAGGGATTGCGAAAGTTCCGTAATGTCAGCGGGCTGCAAACCGCTGTCGGTCAAAATCAAACCATCGGCCCCGCCTTGCTCCAGGGCCTGCTTGGCCAGGTATTTCAGCGAAATCGGGTTGGCCGGGTTCCCGCTCACCATGGGCACCGTCCGCTCCAGCGAGACATCGGCCAGCACGGCAATGTCCTCTATCTGTAACAGGCGCTTGTAGGCCGCCAGGTCGCGATGCTTGCCTTCCAGCACGCCCGTCTCGCATATGGCCGCGCCGGTGAGCAGCCCCACCCGGATAAACCGGGCGCCCACGTTCATGGCAATGGCCAGGGCGGTTTCCGGGTCGTTCTTCAGTACGTTTACCCCAATGGGCAAATGGGTAAAATGCATAATCCGCCGAATGATCAGCCCCATCGCAATGGCCCCGGCGGTGTCCATGCGAGTAGTGGCGTACGGGGCGTCAAAGGTGTTCTCTACCAAAATGGCGTCCACGCCGCCGGTTGCCAGGGCAGTGGCCTCTTGCTCGGCCCGCGCAATCACCTGGTCAATGCTGCCCTTCCATTCAATCGAGCCCGGCAGCGGAAGCAGTTGCAATACCCCAATAAGCGGTTTATGTTTACCAAAAACTTTCGTCATCATAATGTTTATTTTAATCTGTCACTATAGAAAAGAAAGACTTAATTTACGATGCGTCTTCCCATTGTTGCAATTATCGGCAGGCCCAATGTGGGCAAGTCCACGCTGGTTAACCGGATTGTAGGCTCGCGCCGCGCGATCGTGGACGACCTCCCCGGCGTCACGCGCGACAGGGCTTATTACGAAGGGGAGTGGCTCAACCAGCACTTTACCATCGTGGATACCGGCGGCCTGGACACCAGCGAGGAAACCCTGTTTGCCAGCAAGGTCAACGAACAGGTCATTGTGGCGCTGGAAGAGGCCGATGTCATCCTGTTTGTGGTGGATGCCCTGACCGGGACGACCGGCATCGATATGGATATCGCCAGGCTCCTTCGCCCGCTCAAGAAGCCGGTGTTTGTCGTGGTCAACAAGGTGGATAACCGGGAGCAACTGGGCGCCACCGCCGAGTTCTACGAGTTGGGCCTGGGCGAACCTTATTCCATCTCTGCCATGCACGGCACCGTGGGTGTGGGCGACCTGCTGGATAAGGTGGTAGCCGAGTTCAAGAAGCTGGAGGACATTACCACCGAGGCCACGGTCAACGAAACCCTCCGGGTCGCCTTTGTCGGCCGACCTAACGTCGGCAAGTCCTCCCTGGTCAACAAGCTCATCGGGGAGGAGCGCACCATCGTCAGCGATATCTCCGGCACCACGCGCGATGCCATTGACACCGACATTGTTTGGGGCGAGCAGAAGTTTACCCTGGTGGATACGGCGGGCATCCGCCGGAAGTCCAAAGTATCCTACGGCATCGAGATGTTCTCCGTGGATCGGGCGATACGCTCCCTCCGCCGGGCGGATGTTACGGCCCTGGTACTGGATGCGGTCGAAGGCATTACCGACCAGGATAAGCGCATCATCGAAACCAGCAACCAGCAAGGCAACGCGCTCATCATCATCATCAACAAGTGGGATCTCATCGAGAACAAATCCCCCAAGTCCACCAAGGAGTACGAGCAGGATCTCTTCCGTGAGGTGCCGCACGCGCAGTTTGCCCCGCTGGTGTTCGCCAGCGCCAAAACCGGCCAGCGTCTGGACAAGATCTTTTCCCTGGCCATGACCGTCAGCGAGAACAACCATCGCCGCATCCAAACCAGCCTGGTGAACAACATCATCATGGAGGCATATACGTTCAATCCGCCGCCCATTACCAAAAACAAGCGCTTGAAAATCTACTACGCCACCCAGGTGGATGTCGCGCCGCCCAACTTCCTGCTCTTCGTCAATAGCGACAAGCTCATCAAGGAATCGTACAAGCGCTACCTGGAAAAAAAGCTGCGCGAAAATATTGAATTTGCCGGGTCCCCTATTGTATTGTCATTCCGTAGCAAGGATGAGAAGGATACGAAATGATAATGTGGCAAGCCATCGTTTATGTCCTTGTCGCCTATCTCGTGGGCGCGATTCCCACGGCGTATATTATCGCCAAGCGGCTTAAAGGCATCGATATCCGTGAGCATGGCAGCGGTAACGTGGGCGCCACCAACGTGAAGCGCGTCGTCGGCAAAACCGCCGGAAACGTTACCCTGGCGCTGGACTTCCTGAAGGGATTCCTCCCCACTGCCGGGGCTATGGCACTCTTCCCGCCCGCGCTGGATCCCTACCATCTTGTTCCCGTCATGGCCGGGCTGGCCGCCATTATTGGTCATAGTAAGTCCATCTATATAGGGTTTACGGGCGGCAAGTCCGTCATTACCAGCCTGGGCGTCATTATGGTGCTGGAGCCGCTGGCTGCGCTCTTTGTCGCCATCATCGCCGTTGCCACGATGAAGATTACCCGGATTGTCTCCATCGGCTCGATGCTGGGCGCATTCTGTGCCCCGTTCATCGTTTGGGCCCTGGGTGGGCCGGTGAGCCATATTGCCATCTTTGCCGTCATTGCGGCTTACATTATCTTTCTGCATCGTAGTAACATCCAGCGTCTGCTGAACCGTCAGGAGAACCGGATATGAGAATCGGTGTATTAGGGGCCGGTAGCTGGGGATTAACCCTGGCCTGGCTGTGGAGCAACTACAAAAACGGCGTCGAGGATACCACCATCTGGTTGTGGGATCGCAATCCCGGCAAGATTGCCACCTTGTCGGAAAACCGGCACATTACCTTCCCGATTGAAGTGGACTTGCCGCCCGCCGTGGATCTGGTGACGGATCTGGAGGAAGGCCTGGATGGGACGGATATCCTGGTGCTGGCCGTTACAGCCGAAGGCACCCGAGAGGTCTGCCGCCACCTGTCGCAAGCAGGGATCGATCGGCGTGTTATCCTGGTCAACGCCTCCAAGGGGATTGAGCTGTCCACGCTCAAGCGCCTGTCCGTGGTTATACAGGAGGAGCTGCCGCTGAACCCCCAAGCGGTTCTCTCCGGGCCAACCTTGGCCAAGGAGATGTTGAAGGGGCTCCCGACCGCGGCTTCCATTGCCTGCGAAGACCTGGATATGGCTGAGCAGTTGCAATACTGGCTCAGCCGGGATGATCGGCTCCGGCTGTACTCCAACCCGGATGTGACGGGCGTGGAGCTTGGCGGCGCGTTGAAGAACATCTTTGCCATCAGCAGCGGGTACATCGCGGGGAAGCAGTTGGGGGACAATGCCCGCGCTGCCCTCCTTACCCGAGGCTTGGCGGAAATGACCCGCTTTGCGCTGCGCATGGGCGCCCAGGAGATGACCCTGTACGGCCTGAGCGGTTTGGGAGATTTGCTGGCGACCAGCAACAGCCCATTGAGCCGGAACTACCAAGTTGGATATCTGCGGGCGCAGGGTAAATCCTTGGCGGAAATCCTGAAGGAAATCCAGGTGGTGGCCGAAGGGGTCAAGACGGCCCAGGCGGTTCAACAACTGGCGCAGAAGCTGGATATGGACATGCCCATTACCCAGGAGATTAACCGGGCGTTGACGGAGACACCCTCCGAGGAGCTGCTGATTCGGAGCCTGATGAGCCGCAAGCTCAAGTCCGAGAAGCTGCCGACGACAACAGGCTAGCGGCCTATTTCGCCTTGAACCACTGATCCGCGCTGAAGGCCACGTTGCCGGAACGGTAGTAGACCTTGGCCCGCTGGCGAATCTGGTTGAGGTTAAGGGTATCCTGCTCCAGGGTGTTGATGTAGGAGACATCAATCCGGCTCAGGACATCGGATGCGGGGATGGTCTTGCCGTCGCGGGCCAGGAGCATCAGGTCCAGCGAAACATCCGGCGGGATGAGGTTCAGTCGGCGGAGTTGCTGCCGGACAAAGCGCTCATTCGGCGTCAGTGGCTTTAGGGCCAGGTAAGTATTGCCCTGTGCATCCGTCTGGAGCTGGTGGCGGAAGGTTTCGGCCAGGTCTTCGTATCCGGTTTGGTAACGCCCGAGGTGATCCCCGAAGAGATCGGCCCCGTCGAGAACGCCGTTCTGGAAGAAACCGTCCTGGGTTCGATCCATCACCAGCCAGGCTTCATCCAGGTTTAAGCCGCCGGTGGTTCGAATCGTCACATTCAGGTTCGTCGGGATATCGGGCTTGGTGGTGGTAAAGGTGGCCAGGGCCACGTTATCCGACTGGAACCCGTCAAGGTCGACGGCAAAGTGGTGGTCGCTGTTCAGGGTGGCATTCTGCCCGCCAAGATGGATTTTGATGGGCGAGATGAAACCGGCATCCATCTTGTACACCTGCTTGGTGTTGGGATCCACGTAGGTCCAGTTTTCTTTCTTCAGGACATCGGAGCCATTATTTTTGAAGGCGTTCCACATATGGGAGTGGAACGCTCCGAAGTCCGTTGTATTCCACTTGACTCCATTAATAAACACGTTGGAGGCAAACGTATTCCAGGCAACTGAGACGATCTTATCCCCGTTACTGTTATACATGTATACTTCCTGCTTGGGATTGATCGTGAAGGGTGGATCAGCCACTTTACTGTAATTACTGCCCAGAAATGCTTGGTAAGAATCTCGCCACCAGGTTTCGCCGCCATTGTAGTGGTTGTCAAACTCGGTAACCATCTTCCACTCCCACCACGTATATGTTGCGGCAAACATCCCCACGCGGATTGCGCTGGATCCTCCTGATGCCGGAGCAGGCGCAGGAGCTGGAGCCGGTTGAGGCGCAGGGGCTGGAGCCGGTTGAGGAGCAGGTGCCGGAGCCGGTTGAGGAGCAGGTGCCGGAGCTGGAGCCGGTTGAGGAGCCGGAGCCGGTGGCGGCGGTGGTGGTGGCGGCGGCGGTTCCACAACAATCATGGGAGCTGGCGGTGGTGGCGCAACCGGAACGATTTCCGTCGGATCCGAGGCCATCCCAATCTTGTAGGTTTTAGAACTGCTGAAGCGCGGGCTCGGCAGGTAAACCCAATAGGCATCCGTCCCCATTTGCTTGGATTCGTTACCTTTCAATGCCATGCAAACCATATCGCCCTGGGTTTTGCCATTGCTTGGGTTTCTATCGGCATCTTCCAGCCAGGATTTGGATACGTTGGTGAGGACAACGCCATTGTTGAAGCGAAAAGTGCTTTCCCCATCGCTGGTGCCGGTTGGGCAAACCCCGATGGTGCTTGCGGTAGTGGCCAATTCAAGTGCATGGTTGCTAAATTGATCGATGACTTTTGCGGGGCCGAAGTTTAACGGCAGGTGGCCAATGTCCGTGTCTGCCAGGCGCATAACGCCGTTTAACTCCTGAAGGATTTTTTGTTGCCGCGCAGTCAATTCTTCCTGATTTGCAACGGTAAACAACTTCGGGATGGCGAAGACGGAAGTAACGCTAATGACCACGACCGCCAGGGTATATTCCTGAAGGCTAAAGCCTTTGCGGTATTTCAGGTACTTCCCTTTGTTCTTCATAGGACATCCTTTGCTGTCGTATCTTTTGAGGAGAGATTGGTTTTCCCTAACAGAACGGTTCGAATCATACTCTACTGTTATCGTCACAGGAGGGTTTTTTCTAAAGGGAAATATTAAGTTTTGTTGCGGTCAGGCGGCCGGCTTGACGATCCTTCCGTGCCAAATCAAGGATTTAAGGGCGTCTCGGTAAACATCGGCCAGCCCTC
This sequence comes from uncultured cyanobacterium, assembly GCA_937922745.1. GTDB lineage: Bacteria > Cyanobacteriota > Vampirovibrionia > Vampirovibrionales > JAGQHJ01 > CALAJO01. The sequence goes on along the minus strand of CALAJO010000097.1, from coordinate 11,700 downwards.
TGGTGGTTGTTATCAAAGGAGGCAAGGAGGCGCAAAGTTATCAAAAGAGTGTCCACAAAGGCTTAAAAGTGCCATTCGATTAATTTGTCGAGATGGCTGTTAATTTCTCTGCTCTGGTGTTATACGTAACAACATGGTACAACCTGATCTGCTGCGTTCGATAGGATTGATTGTTTCCGCCCATGGCCTGAAAGGGGAAGTGGTGGTAAAGCCTTGGGATGAAAATGCCCCATGGGCTCAAACCATCCGGCGGGTGTTTTTGCTGCGCAACCGCAACGTGTCCGAAATGACTATCCAGTCTGCGCGCTTTCAGGGGACGTCCATGATTTTGAAACTGGCCCAGGTGAACACGCGGAATGATGCTGAGAAGCTAAAAGGAACCGAGCTGAAGGTGTACGAGAGTGAACTGCCGGCCCTGGCGGAAGACGAGTTTTACGTGGATAGCCTGGCAGGACTGACTGTGTTGAGCCTGGACTCCCAGCGTGAAATGGGTACGGTGCGCGAGGTTCTTAGTTCCACCGCGGGAGACTACCTGGAGGTGGTGGCCGACGGATTGAAAGAGCCGATCCTGATCCCCTTTCAAACGGTTTTTGTGCCCAAGGTGGATCTGGAGGGGCGCCAAATATTCATCACTGGCCTGGATAGCCTGTTTGACGCATGAAGTTCTCGGTCATCACGCTTTTTCCGGAGCTTATCGCGCAATATTGCCGGACAAGCATTATTGGCCGGGCTGTTAACGCCGGTAAAATCCAGTTTGAGACAGTCAATCCCCGCGCCTTTACCCAGGATGTGCATCGTAAGGTGGATGATGCGCCTTATGGCGGCGGCCCCGGCATGGTAATGATGTGCCAGCCGGTGATGGACGCTTATGAGAGTTTACTGCCACTGCCTGCCAACACAAAAGTGCTGATGACCTCGCCGCTGGGACAGCCCTTTAACCAGGCCAAGGCGCAGGATTTTGCCCGGCATGAGCAACTTGTCATTCTCTGCGGGCATTACGAAGGGATTGATTTCCGGGTGAACGAGCTGATTCCATCGCTGGAGCTGGTATCAGTCGGGGATTTCGTTATGACGGGTGGGGAGCTGGCCGCCTTGTGCATTATTGATGCCACGGCGCGGCTGTTGCCCGGCGTACTGGGGAAAGATGCCTCTGCCGTTGAGGAATCCTTCAGTGGTGGCGTCCTGGAGTATCCGCATTATACGCGTCCTGCCGTTTATCGTGGGTTGGAGGCGCCGCCGGTGCTTTTATCCGGCAACCATGCCGCCATTGCCCAATGGCGCCGGGAAATGGCATTGAGGCACACCCTGGCCTACCGTCCGGATATGCTGGCCCAGGCCAACCTGACGGAAAAGGAGCGCGCCTGGCTGGAAACACAAATGCGCGCTCAAGGGCTTTCGCAAGATTATAAATAATGGTTGAATAAAGGTCAGGCAGTCGCCTTTTCAATGTCCTCATTCAATCCCTCTTGGAGTGAAACCTGCCCGATGTCTTCGCCTGTTGGCCACGCCCTTGCCGGGATTATCGTCTTTACCGTGGCAAAGCACCTGTTCCCCAAATACCCCTGGAGCTGGAAGGAAATGCTGGCCTTTGTCCTGCTGGCGGGCTTGCCGGATCTCGATGGGCTTTGGGTTTGGATTGGCCATATCCCGCGGCACATTGCGCACCGAACGGTGAGCCATTCCATCTTTTTTTCGGTCGTGGCCGGTGTTATCCTGGCGTGGCTATACCAAGCCGGCTTGAAGAAACGCCTCGTCCATTTTTGGTGGCTGTTTCCGCTGGTTATCCTTACACACCCGCTAATGGATATGAGCTGTGTGGACTATATGCCGCCGCGCGGCGTCATGCTCTACTGGCCGTTTATCCGGGATTTTATTTATCGCCCCATCCCGTTTATGCATAGCGTGGGCACGTATGTCGTACAGGGGTATCCCGTCTGGTACGGCCTGGTGGTTTCCGGCGCGAGAGAGGCCTTGCAGTTCGGCTCGGTCTTGTTATTGCTCAAGCTGATGTTTAAATTTCAGCGTCGAAACGCTCAATCCGCCTGACCCGAAACCGTTTCGGCGTGCGAATTTCCCGCAAGTCCTCGTAGCATACGTCATTGTCTACCGAGGCCAGAAGGAACACGGCTTGCGGATCGATGGCCATTTCCAGGCAACTGGCGCAGAAGGTATGCCATAATGCTTGTCCCGTATCGGATGGATCAACCTGTTGAAGGCGGTTGACGATAAATTGAATCTTCTCTTGCGAAACGTCATGCGCTTCCAGCGTGTTTACAAGCGACTCAATTATCATACGACAGGCTTTCCATTCATCTCATCTCCTCAAAACGGTTATAACGAGCAAGCTCTAGTATAGTTCACCTTAAGATTCCAAAAATCAAGTTTTTTTATGGTTTTTAGCCGGGGTGGTTATTTTGTTTATATCGGCAAAGCGCGCTTATTCTTCAGCGGATGGGGCAGCTTGCCCAAACAAGCGCTTGCTATTCTACCGCGTCCCACCAAAGAAGTCCTCCACCAGATTTTGTTCCGGCATGGGGCGTCAATTTTTTTCTTCAGCGGTGTTTATATCAGCAGTGTGATTTGTTCAATGGAGAAACCCGCTCATATGATGATTTCCAATCACTATGCCGTCCGAAGGGCACCTGTTCAATCTCAAGGTCGTTTTGGCAGTACTAATCAACCAATACCTGAATTAGCAGCCTTAAAGGCAGCAGTAGAAAAAGGGAATAATGCAAAATTTGGAGAATTAGTCAGAAGCTTGTTAGCCGTTATCAGAAAGACCGGAATTAACGGCATCCAATCGCAAGGAAACCTTCCTGGCGGGATGAAAGCTGAAATGCGTCTAGCTAAATTACCACCGGGAGAATATGTGCAATCTTACGGTGAAGTTGAAGTTATTGTTTACGATAATGACGGATTAGGATACAAACTCCATCGCATTGGCCCCGATCTGGATATCAAGTATGTAATTGAAAGCCCTGGCACGCCTCCCGATGTGATTGACAGAGGGGGAATGAAGCTAAATGCAAATGATGATTTGATGGAACAGGAGGCCATTGCATGGAATTTAATCCCAGTGCTTCTTTACTTGGGCCAAAATATAACCAACAGATCGGAAGTTTTTATTTCCCGTCAGCCTGGGGATTCTTATAGAAAACCTTAATCTCGCATCTCCAACACTTATATACTTATCAAATCCGTGTCCTATCCAACTCGGGATGCGGGTGATGGTAAAGACGGGATATCTCCTTTATACTGGAAGGGTCAAACCGTGTTGCGGATGAAGGAGGTAAAATGGCGGATTTAGCAGAAGCAGTTGATGTGGTCATCGTGGGCGCAGGCCCGGCGGGTTTGGCTGCGGCGCTGGTTTTGGCCAAGGCCGGTAAGGAAGTGGTCGTTCTGGAGCGCGGCGAATTTGTGGGCGCGAAGAACGTGTTTGGGGGCGCGATTTACACGCAACCCACCGCGGAGCTTTACCCGGAGTTCTGGAAGTCCGCGCCGGTGGAGCGGTTTAACGCAGAACATCGCTTTGCCCTGCTGACCGAAGATTCTTCCACGACAATCAGCTACAAAAGCGAAAAGCATATGCATGCGCCGCATTACAACAGCTTTACCGTCCAGCGCTCCCTGTGGGACAGATGGTGCGCGGAGCAGGCCGAAGCGGCCGGGGCTTACATCGTGACGCAAACCGTGGTGCGGGATTTGCTGTGGGACGGCGATCGTGTGGCCGGGGTGCGCACGGAGCAGGAAGAATTCCCCGCGAAGCTGACGATTATTGCCGATGGCGTCAACTCCCTGCTGGTGGAAAAGGCCGGGTTGCGTCGCAGCATCCCCAAGCCCAACGAGGTGGCCCTGGGCGTAAAGGAAGTCATTCGCCTGGGTGAGGATGTGATTAACGATCGCTTTAACTGCGAAAACGGCAGCGGGGTGATTTACACCATTGCCGGCGGCCCGTTCGAAGATATTACGTGCATGGGCTTTATCTACACCAATAAGGACTCCATTGTGCTGGGCCTTGGGGCCTCGTTGTACGACCTGCAACAGAAGTTGCTGAAACCTTATGACATGCTGGAGCGCTTTAAGAAACACCCGATGATCCGGCCGTTGATTGCCGGGGGCGAGATGGTGGAATACTCCGGGCATATGATTCCGGAAGGCGGGTTTCATTCCATCCCCACGTTGTATTGTGCCGGGGCCATGGTGGCGGGCGATGCCGCCATGCTGGTGAACAACGTGCATTGGGAAGGCACCAACCTGGCCATGGCGAGCGGGCGCTTTGCTGCGGAAACGGCGTTACAGGCATTGGAAAACAACGACTTTAGCGTGTATCAGTTGGCCTTGTACGAAAAACTGCTGAGAAGCAGCTACGTGGTGCAGGATTTGGAGACGTATCGTAACATTTTGCCCACCGTGGAGCATAATAGTGATGTATATCTCGGGTTCTATCCACGCCAGCTCAATTCGCTAATGGAGACGCTGGTTGGGGTGGATAGTGTGCCCAAGAAGGAAAAGATCCGACAATTCATGCAGTCGTCATTCCGCAAACGCTCAATCCCCAGCATGATGATGGATATGATTAAAATAGGAGGGCCAATGCTTCGATGAGTATGCAACAGAACATCCCCACCTCGACGATCGAGGAAAAACTGTTTACCGTAAAATACAAGCCGGGGCCAACCTCCCACCTCATCCCGGATCAGAACGATTGCCAGGTTTGCCCCACCAAGGCCTGCAATTATTTCTGCCCGGCAAACGTATACCACTGGGATCCGATGCAAAGCCTGAACCTGGTGGCGTACGAGAACTGCTTCGAGTGCGGCGCATGCCGCCTGGGGTGTGTTTACCAATCTATCGAGTGGGTGTATCCCAAGGATGGGCACGGGGTTACGTTCCGTCACGGTTAAGCAGTCCTGCTGCATTGTCAGTCTAAAAACCGACGCATTTGCGTCGGTTTTTTACGGCCAAATTTTCTGTTTGCGGTTATAGGTATGGAATAAAGACTGGCATCTGAATCAATCTTTTGGTAACTTGTACCCATAATGGATAGGATCGGGTTATGCTGAAAAGAATTGAAGATATTACGGTTATTTCCGGTGCGGAGTTTCACTCGTACGAGGGCGAGATGATTTTTGTGGATACGGAGTGCCCGTTCCGCTCCCAGCCTATTGCCCAGGCCTATCTGGCCATGGGCGATGCCGAGGATGAGCTGCCCAACATGTGGCAGGAGAGCAGTATTTTTGGCGGCGACGTGTTCATGACTTACGAGTCTGGCGTGTTGCACACTTTCATTAGCCTGGATATGAAGGAGCAGTTGGACGAAGAGAAATATCTCTTTATCAAGGTCATTGCCATTGGCGAACCCAGCGATACAATTCCCATTCGCCTCGATTAATGGCCAGAAGCACTTTATACAAAAAGGGTTCACCGTTTGTGAACCCTTTTCGACTATTTGCGTTGAACTTTTTTATTCCTGGTTGACGGCAACCTTTTCAATCCCGGCGCTTCGGGCAGCATCCATCGCCCGAACCACGGCCCCGTGGGAAGCCTTGGGATCCGGCTCGATAATCAACCCGTCCGGGTATTGGGTTTTGGATTGGTAGAGCCGTTGCTGCAAGGTTTCGGGGGCAACCGGCTGGTTATCAATGGTGTACTGACCGTTGGCTGCAATGTTGAGGGAAATGGCCTTGGGTTCATTCGCGGCTTGGGCGGATTGTCCAATTGTCGGCACCGCAAGGCGCAAGCCCTGGCTATCCAGCATCGGGGCGATCACCATCATGATAATCAGCAGCACCAGAAAGATATCGGTCAGCGGCGTGATATTGATCTCGTTAAATAGGGGGCGTCGATGTCTGCTCATATCACAATCTCCGATACATTAACCGGCTTTGGCCGGTTGGTTTTGTAATTCATTCTGGCGGGCGCTGCTCAACGGCTCACCGGCAATGGTCATCTTTTCGAAGCCCGCTTCTCCCGCAGCCTTGTATACTTTGGTCACCTGGCTGCTTTCCGTATTTTCATCGGCTTTCACAATCACATGCTTTTCGCCTTCGGCAGGCAAAGCGCCACGCAACTGCTGAACCAGGCTCGCCGGAGAAACCGCGGCGCCATTCAGGAAGATGGTGCCTTCCTTGGTGATCTCCACCGTGACCTTGTTATCCTCGATGGATTGGCCGGACGCAATCTTCGGGGGCGTAATCCCTTCCTGGGCATTCTGAAACGTGGGTGCAATCACCATCATCATAATCAGAAGCACCAGGAAGATATCGGTCAGCGGCGTGATGTTGATTTCCGTAAAGATGGAGCCCTGCCCCTGTCCGCCTTGCGAGAGCGCCATGGTTATACGCTCCGTTCAACGCGGGCGAGGTAAGAAGGATCGACCTGGCGATCATCCGAAAAGCTGAGGAAGAGGAGCTTCAGCAGTTGGAAGTCATCTTCGTAACGACGCACGATGGTGTTGAAGTAGTTATACAGCACAACGGCCAGAATCGCGATTCCCAGACCGAAAGCGGTCGCGATCAGCGCGGAACCGATACCGTTGGCAACTTCCGCACTCTGTCCGCCTTGCTTGGCCAGGACGTCAAACGTAATCAGAATCCGCACAACCGTACCGAACAGACCGAGGAAGGGCGCAACCCCGCCAATGGTTCCGAGGATGGACAAGCCTTTCTCCAGCTTACGGGAGGCCAAGCTGGCCGTAATATCAAACGAGCGGGAGAAGTCGCCTTTCTGCTCGGCCAGCAGGCGCAAGCCTTCTTCAGACACTTCGCCGATGATGCCGCCAAGCTGAGTGCTTAATAATTGGGCATTTTCCAGGCTGCCGCGTTGCAGTTCGCGTTGCAGGCGGTGGATAAACTGCACGACATCCCGTTTGTTCTGGTTGTAAAAGTAAAAGCGCTCGATGCTAACGGCTACCGCTGCGATGGAGCAGATGAGAATGGGTAAAAGGACTGGCCAGTCTATCCTAATGGCTTCTAAGAGTAATTCCATGGGTTTTCTTTCTCCTGTGATTTATCTGTGGTTAACCGTTACCCGAGTGCCTGCTAAGGCGTTGTTTATCCCCAAATACGTTATAGTCAAAGGTAAACTCAATGTCGATATCCTCTTCGGCATATTCCGAAGGCAAGGGCCGATAGGGGAAGACCCGTTGGATGGCTGCGATGGCCGCCTGATCTGCGGAAGGCTCACCGGAAGACTTGGAAACCTTGACATCCTTTAACACACCGTTCTTATCGATTTGAAAGACCACGACAACGCGTTTACTCTCGTTGCCGCGAGGGGGACGCCATGACATTTTAATCCGTGTTTGCAAATCTTTCATGTAAGGGCCAAAGTCCGGTTCTTTCAACGCATCGACGCTCGGGGCCCCGGTTATGTTCCCGCCTGCCTGGGGGTTCGATAGCGCGCCCATTTCCACCGAAGGTTGGGAGCCTTGCGCGGCTTGTCCTGCATTGGCAATAGCATTGTTTTGTTGCGATGGTTGCTGGGGTGCTTCCGGCGTGGGCGGCTTGGATAAGGCCAGGTTGCTCACGGGCGCTTCATCCTGCTGGGGGGCAGGCTTTTTAGGCTGCTGCTTTGGCGGTGTTACTGTTTTCTTGGGCTTGATGACAATCCGTTCCGGCGGGGCCTGTGCAGGCTGTACCGCGGCGGCCACGGTTTTAGGCTTTTCCTCGATATTCACCGGCTGGTTGGGGTCGTTTTGCCCGGCGGCGCGCATATTTTTATCCGCCCGGTAATGCGTCTTCGGGTTAATGGGTGTTTCTTCCTTTAGATGCGAAGGCGCAAGGACAAACTCGATATCCTTGGGCTTGGGCGGCGTTGGCTTCTGAAACAAGTCCAGCTCAATCCCAAAGAAGTCCAAAACCAGGAAGAGGATGAAATTGAGTGCTAAAAGCCCAACGGGTGCGACCACGTGCGCGCCCATGGACAGAATATAAGCAAACAGGACATTAAGCGATTTGACGGTGCCCCTACGGGCCCTACGCATTCTGGGCATAGGCGCTTTTTCCCTTTTCGCGTTGAAGCGGTTCTCGCCGATAAAGTCTCCCGAAAAACCGAAACCAGGGCCTTTGGCGGCCTCGCTCTGCGGTTCGATTATACGGGGTGGACGATAGGGCATGGCGCTTCATCCTTGTTGCTAAGGTGTTTAGTAGGGGTAGCCAGGGCCAGCGGGTGTGCCGGGATTGGTGTTGAGGTTTTGATCCAGCATGATTTTGAACTGCTGGCCGGGTTGAATTTCCGCTTCATCGCCGCGAACGGTTGCGCTACGGGCAAGCCCGCCACTCGCACCAAGGATCGAGCCCCACATCAGGCCTTCGTTCCAGCGGTTTCGCCCACCTACGATGCGGCCTAAGGCCATACCGGAAACAGCGCCGATAGCGGCTCCGGTCGCGGTACTCTTGGCAACGGTTCCGGCGCGCTCGGCGGTGGTGCCGCCTTTAATCGTTCCAGTGCCATCTTCCGTCACCAATCGGGCAGAAAGCGGATACTGGCGGCCATCCGGCAGCACGGCACGGTTAAAGCGCATCTGTAACTGCCCGTGTTTCCCAGCCCGACCAGCGGGAATGGCAGACACGACCTGTCCCTGGATTTGGGTGCCGGCCGGCAGCAATACGTTTCCGCCCATGGCAAGGTCATATCCCAAAGTCACATTCACCGGATCGCCTACGTGGGCCGTATCACTAGCGATATATGATGTATTGGTCACGAAAAGAGAGGTCCCGGCAGGGGCCGTTGAAACATACCCGCTGAGCTGCGTGGGTTGTGTATACGTTGGTTGCTGTCCAAAGCCCGATTGCGGATAGGGTTGGGCAAAACTGTTATTGCCGCCATACGGCTGCGTGGTGGTGTAGGGCTGAACCTGTTGCGGCTGGGCGTAAGGTTGCGTGCCGCTGCCGTAGGAGTTAGGGTTGTAATAGTTTTGGTTGGCCGAATTATCCCAATACGGGGTTTGGGCCATGGATCCAACAGGGTAGGCCAGCGAAGTCGTCAATATGCCGAACAAGGCCAATCCCGCAGAAATCTGTTTGCGCATGTGATTCTATCTCCTACTTTTTGATGATCTTCACCCTGGGACTTACTTTCCTGGACGAAGCGTCATGAAAAAAGTTTCATATACACCATAAAGCTTACATTATACACGCTTGGTAGGCAAAATCCGAGATCTTTGCGATAATGTAAAAGTAGTGTCACACACAGAATCGCTTGTTGATCAGGATTATAAACGATGTCATCGCTTACGCCCACTTCCCATGTCGCGCAACAGCTGCTGTCAAACATCATGGAGTTGCCGCTTTGGGTTAAGCAGGTGATTTATTTAGAGCTGCATCGCGAGCTGACCGAACATTTTACGGCAGAAACCCTTCAGAACCTAGTGCCTGCGGATACAATCGCATTCTATACCCCAAAGCTCACGCCGGAAGGGGAGCGGGTATTGCTGGAAATTCGCGATGACGTGGGCCGGTTGCTGATGGAAGCCAAACAACGTTTTACCGTTTTGGATATGTGCCTGAGAAATACCTGGAGTCTGGAAACCTGCTGCACCTTGCTGATGCACGGCATTACCTCCCAATGGCTGCATCCTCCCGCTTCCGTAAAGGCGTTAGGCACCATTGAATATATGGCCAACCGCATTCGCCTGGGAGAATACCTGGTAAAAATGGGCAGAATCAGCGTCGATCAGCTCGATCAATCGCTGAGAACCCAGCAATACATCAAGGAAGCGCTGCAAGAGCATACAGGCCTCGCCAATATCCTGATTAACCTGGGCTACATCACCCGTCAGGACACGGAAGGTATTCTGTTCCTGAAGGAAGAGAGCCGCAAGCCCATCGAAAACCTGCAAATCCTGGAAAAGCTGATTTAAAGAACTGTAAATTTAAACGTTCGAACCCATTGCGCCTGCCCTCTTCAGCAGGGCATGATAGGATTCTAAATCATTAGGAGGAGTGGGTTTCGCATGCTTCAGAGTGTCCAACATCCGGCATTACGCTTTTCATCGGCGCATTTGTATTACAAAAAAGATAATCCGCAGCACGCCCGGCTGGAATTAACCGATATTACCCATGCCAAATGGCTACGGCCCGCATTTTACATCATCCAGGAAAACGCAGTGGGTGGATTGGACACCAAGGCTGACGCGCAGGATGAGCGGATGCATTCCATTGGGCAGGGTTTGCAGGAAGCAAACCAGAACGAGGACAAATCGCAACGATTAGCCGCTTTTAATGCAGCTCTCACATCGGCAACGGTTAAGTTACAGGCTTTCCTGGCACCGGAAAAACTTGGGGAAATTGTGAAGTCCTTGCATAAATCATGTCGTGAAGCAGGTCAGATAGCGCTAAGCAGGTTGGCCGAAACGTTGAGTCATAACCCGCAATGGCGCATTGAGCCAAACGATGCAAATCAGCCGGATGCCGGTTTCAAGGCCGTGTTGGATCTGGCAGCGGAAGGATCTGCCTAAGTTTCTCCTGTTTTTAAAATCATCTGTCAACCATGAGTTTCTTCTTGAAACCGAGCCCTTGTTTGGGTATCGTTAGTTAAACTTTTTGAAGGGTATCTTTGTTTCAGGAGGGAAGTATTTATGCGCGTTTCCGCACCTCGCTTTGCGGCGTTACATTTTATCCAAAGCCAATCTGAACCGGCAAAAGCCAGGGTTGAATGGACAGCCCCAGCCGATAACCTTGTTCAGATTCCGGCGCGGCCCGGTCAACCTCACCCGGATGTGCTGATTCTGGAGGAAGCCGAGCCAGGTCAATATACTGTCCTTGGCCGTTTTTTCAACACTGTGGCTGGCATTATGTCAGATAGCCTTAAACAGGTAAATGACCAGCCGCTGGCAGGGACAACAAAAATTGATAAAATAACAGCTTTTCTACAGCGCAACCCGGTAAAAGCTTTATTGTTAGGCACTTCTTATCAAAAGGACTCATTTATGCAGGCCATGGGGCAACACAAAACCCTTGCCGCACGCTTAGCCCAAAAATTTACGGAGGGATTCCAGTGGCAAATCGTCCAAATCCCGGAAACGGATCGCTATAAGGCGGTTATGGAAATTTAAGCCGTGTTTAAGCTGAAAGCATAAGGCGGGTGCCTACTATACAACGCGCTTCAGATCAAAAAATTGCGTGTTTTGCCAGGCAAATGTATTAAAAGTTATCCGGAATAAGTATCTTCAATGGTTACGACGACTTTGCCCGCTTCGCGGCTGAAGAGATCGACGGAGATGGTATGCAATCCCTTGGCCAGCTTGGCGCCCAGCAGGATACAGGTGCTTTTCTGGTTATGGAAGAAGATGGCCGGGTTCTTCTCGGAAATTTCGTGGCCGGGAAAGATTTTGTCCTCGATTTTCAGCAGGATTTCCTGCGGGGAAAAGATGTGATCGTTGATTTTAATGTTGTTGAGCCGGGTTAAAATGCCGGGGCCAATGGAGTTGATCAGATCAAAGGCAATCCCCTCCGATGTTTCGCGCAGGCTGCCGCTGACATAAATCCGTTTCAGCAAAAATTTGGGAATAATGGACATGGCTCTGTTTCTTTCCTGTCAAGTCACTGGGCTAGTGGGGTATCGGCCGCTTACCCGGAAAGTTTAGCGAAAGTTTGGTAAGGTACTAGCTTAATATCACCATACCCCATGTTGCGCCATTTTTCGATTGACATGGCGGGTAAAAAATTCATGCAAACCAGCTCCAGGTGGTTATCCCCA
>CALAJO010000096.1 GCA_937922745.1 uncultured cyanobacterium | reverse complement strand
TCCACATTTTCCAGAAGCAGTTCCACCTGACCTACGAGGAAACCGACCAGATTTTGCGGGTGCTGGCCGAGTCCAGCCAGGAGCCGGTGGCCTCCATGGGGGATGATACGGTGCTGCCGGTGTTGTCTCCGGGGGTGCGCTCGCTGTACGAATATTTCCGCCAGCAATTCGCGCAGGTCACCAACCCGCCGATCGATCCGCTGCGTGAGCTGACGGTGATGTCGCTTCGCACATGCTTTGGCCGGGAAAAGAACCCCTTTGAGGAAACGGCGGAAAACGCCGCCCGCATCGATATCTATTCGCCGGTGCTATCGCGCAGCATTTACCGGCAGATGATGGACACGGACGATCCGCAATACGCGCACCACGTTATCCAGCTCAATTATCCGGCCTCAGAGGGCCTTCAGGCCGCGATTATCCGGATAACGGACGAAGCCGTCAACGCCGTTCGCAGTGGCAAGGTCATCATGGTCTTATCCGATCGCGGGATTGCCGAAGGTTCTTTACCCATCCATGCGCTGATGGCCACCGGGGCCGTGCATCATCGCCTGTCTCAGGAAGGGTTGCGCTGCCATGCCAACATCCTGGTGGAAACGGCAACCGCACGCGATCCGCACCATTTTGCCGCGCTCATCGGGTTTGGCGCAACGGCGGTTTATCCTTACCTGGCGTATCAAAGCCTGATTAAACTGGCGGAAAACGAGCAGATCAAGACGCGTAACACCGTGGCCATGCTGCATGATTATCGCAAGGCCATTAACAAAGGGCTTTTCAAAATCCTCTCCAAGATGGGGATTTCCACGATTAACAGCTATCGCGGCGCGCAACTGTTCGAAATTGTGGGACTGCACGACGATGTGGTCACTCTCTGTTTCCCGGGCACCGTCAGCCGGATACAGGGCGCCACATTCGAGGATCTGGAGCGGGATCAGCAGATCCTGCACGACGAGGCCTGGAACCCGTCGAAAACGATTCGCTACGGCGGCACGCTCAAGTTTATGCCGGGGAATGAATACCACGCGTACAATCCGGAGGTAGTCAAGGCGCTCCAGCAGGCGGTGACGACGGGTGAATATACTGATTACCAGATCTATGCCGAACTGGTAAACCACCGGCCGCCGACGGTGTTGCGGGATATGCTGAAGCTAAAACCGCCTGCTGCACAAGCTGTCCCTCTGGAGGAGGTGGAGCCGATCGAAGCCATCCTGCCCCGGTTCGATAGCGCGGCCATGTCCCTGGGTTCCCTTTCCACCGAGGCGCACGAGGCCATTGCCATCGCGATGAACATGCTTGGCGGGCGCTCCAACTCCGGCGAAGGTGGGGAAGATCCCAGCCGTTACGGCACGAATAAGGTTTCCAAAATCAAGCAGATTGCCTCGGCGCGCTTTGGCGTTACGGCGGCCTATCTCGTTAACGCGGAGGTGCTGCAAATCAAGGTGGCCCAGGGCGCCAAGCCCGGCGAGGGCGGACAGCTTCCGGCGCACAAAGTCACCGAGTTGATTGCGCGGTTGCGTTACACCCTGCCCGGCACGCCGCTGATATCCCCGCCGCCGCACCATGATATTTATTCCATTGAGGATCTGGCCCAGCTAATCTTCGATCTCAAACAGGTTAACCCGGAAGCCCTGGTTTCCGTCAAGCTGGTCGCCGAGCCCGGTGTGGGAACGGTTGCCGCAGGCGTCGCGAAAACCTATGCGGATCTGATCACCGTGGCCGGGTATGATGGCGGGACAGGGGCCAGCCCCGTGAGTTCCGTCAAATACGCCGGTGTCCCGTGGGAGCTGGGTGTGGCGGAAGTCCACCAGGTGCTGCAAGCCAATGATCTTCGTGACAAGGTGCGGCTCCAGGCGGATGGTGGGTTAAAAACCGGCCTGGATGTGATTAAGGCCGCCATCCTGGGCGCGGAGAGTTTTGGGTTTGGCACGGCCCCGTTGATTGCGCTGGGCTGCAAATACCTGCGCATCTGTCATCTCAACAATTGCGCCACAGGTGTCGCGACCCAAAACGAGATTCTCCGGACGCATCACTTCCAGGGATCGCCGGAGCGGGTAGCGAATTATTTCCGCTTTGTGGCGATGGAAACCCGCGAGTGGCTGGCGAAACTCGGTGCGCGAAGCCTGACGGAGATCATCGGGCGAAAGGATCTGTTGGAACAGATTGAAGGGGAAACGGAGAAGCAGAAGAAACTCTGCCTGGATCCGGTGCTTTCCTTGCCGGAGAGCCTGGCCGATGCGCCGCGCTATTGCTTGAGCCCCCGCAACGAGCCGTTTGACCGCGCCGAACTGGCCGAGCAGATGGTACGGGATGCGGCCCATGCCATCCAGCATAAGACGGGCGGCATTTTCTCCTACGCCATCAATAACACCAACCGCTCCATCGGCGCGCGACTTGCCGGGGAGATTGCGCGCCGGCACGGCAACCACGGGATGAAGGACGCGCCCATTACCATCCATCTTAAGGGCACGGCCGGACAGAGCTTTGCGGCCTGGAACACGGACGGCCTGAACATGATCCTGGAAGGGGACGCGAACGATTACGTGGGCAAAGGCATGGCCGGCGGCAAGGTCGTCCTTTATCCCGCCAAGGGAAGCCGCTTCGAATCGCAGGAAACGCCCATTATGGGGAACACCTGCCTGTATGGCGCAACCGGCGGCAGCCTGTTTGCAGCCGGGACTGCCGGGGAACGCTTCGCCGTGCGAAACTCCGGTGCGATTGCCGTGGTGGAAGGCGTGGGTGACCATGGGTGCGAGTACATGACCGGCGGTGTCGCCGTGATTCTCGGCCGTACAGGATTCAACTTCGGCGCGGGGATGACGGGCGGGTTTGCCTACGTCCTCGATCTGGACGGTGATTTCGTGGATCGCTACAACCATGAACTGGTGGACATCCACCGCATCCACACGGAAAACCGCGAGGAATACGCCAACCACCTGCGCAACCTCATCCAGGTGTTTACGTTGGAAACCCACAGCCGGTGGGGACAAACGCTTCTGGATGACTTCTACGCCGTCATTAACAAGTTCTGGCTGGTGAAGCCCAAAACAACCGAAATGGAGATGCTCCTGGGCTTGATGAACATCGCCGCCTAGGAAAGACAACCGTTAGCACGCACAGACATTGACAGAAAGGCCCTATGAAAAACCCGTACCAATACCTTGAAACACCCCGCCTGGACCCGGAAAAGAAACTGCCGGAACATCGTGTCCAGGAGTTTGGTGAAATATACGGGGCTTACGATCGGGAAAATGCCGAAGCGCAAGCCTCCCGCTGCCTGGCCTGCGGAGTGCCCTACTGCAAATGGAAGTGCCCGGTGCAGAACCATATCCCGGAGTGGCTCAAGCTGCTTCAGGAGGGGCAACTGTTCAAGGCGGCCGACCTTTCGAACATGACCAACACGCTGCCGGAGATTTGTGGCCGCGTCTGCCCCCAGGATCGCTTGTGCGAAGAGGCATGTACCTTGAATGACGGGTTTGGCGCCGTGACCATCGGATCGATTGAAAAATATATTACCGATGAAGCCTGGAAGCAAGGATGGCGTCCCCAGGCACCATCCGTTCGTCCCACGGGGCACCGTGTGGCGATTGTGGGAGCCGGGCCAGCCGGTTTAGGGTGTGCGGATATCCTCATCCGAAACGGGATTCAGCCGGTCGTGTTCGATCGCTATCCCGAGATTGGCGGCTTGCTCACGTTCGGCATCCCAGGCTTCAAGCTGGAAAAGGACATCGTGCAACGCCGCCGTCAGATGATGGAGGACATGGGTATCAAGTTCGTCCTGAACACCGAAATCGGGAAGGATTTGCCGTTTGAATCCCTGCTGGAATCCTACGATGCGGTTTTCCTGGGCATGGGTACGTATACCGCCATATGCGGCAACCTGCCGGGTGAGGACTTGCCAGGCGTTTATTCCGCCTTGCCCTATCTCATCGGCAACACCAACCGGCAGATGGGATATGAGATGGCGCGTTACCCTTATGTCGATTTGCAAGGCCAACACGTGGTTGTGCTTGGTGGTGGTGACACGGCGATGGATTGTAACCGCACCGCCATTCGGCAGGGCGCTGCAAGCGTAACCTGCGTCTATCGTCGCGATGAGGCCAATATGCCGGGCTCCCGACGGGAAGTTGCCAATGCCCGGGAAGAGGGCGTGCAATTCACCTGGAATGCGCAGCCCGTTGAAATCCTGGGCAATGAACATGGTGTAACCGGGGTCAAAATGGTTTCCACGACATTGGGGCCGCCGGACGCCAACGGCCGCAGAAGCCCGCAGGTTATCCCCGGGACGGAAACCGTCATCCCGGCGGATGGCGTGATCATCGCGTTTGGGTTTAAGCCCAGCCCGGCTACCTGGTTTGAGAAGTATGGTATCGGCGTGGATGCTTCCGGCAAGGTGCGGGCAACTTCACAAACCCGCTTTGCCTACCAAACAACCCAGCCCAAAGTGTTTGCCGGGGGCGATATGGTTCGCGGCTCCGATCTGGTGGTGACGGCGGTATATGAGGGCCGCCAGGCCGCGGAAGGCATTCTGGCCTATCTCCATGCCCAGGCGCCGCAACAAAAGGAAAGCCTCCTGCTGGAGCAAGAGGCACGTTAACCGGAAGAACATCATAAGAATAAATATATTAATGGCATGCCGTCCCCGACGTTGCGCAAGTTTTTGCCGGGTATGCGCCACGGCCAATCAAATCCAGCATATCGGAAAGGGTGATGATCCCGGCCAGCCGATCCCCTTCCATAACCGGAAGACACCCGATCGCATTGCCCCGCAAAAGTTCGGCGGCCTCCTGGATGGTCGTCTCCGGGGTTGCCGTCACCACGTCCGGCGTCATCAACTCTGCCACAATGCGCCCATCGCTTACCTGGTGCCCATGCGGGCCACCCAGATCCCGCTCGGAGAGGATGCCGGTGACAGTGTTGCCCCTGACCACCACAAAATGATGGATGGATTCCATATTCATCCGATGCCAGGCCTGATCCGCGGGCAAATCTTCCGTTACGGTCTTCACGTCCAGGTTCATAATCTCTTTTAATTGCATTCTTCCGGTTCCTTTTTGCTGTTTTCTTTACTTTAGCGCTGCCCGAAGAGTGCTGGATTCACTAAATGGGGAACGAGATCTTATCCATTCAGGTAACATTTTTTATTGGTATGTAAAACGGACTCAGTCGCTAAAGCTTTCAGTGGTCAAAACTATCGGCCATTACCAATAGAAGTTGGCACGTGGTGCGGGCTTCGATGGCATGGTTGAGCTGCGGCGTAATCAGAATGCCCGTACCCGGCATCAGGGGTTGTTCCTGGTGGTTGGCTTTAAAAACCCCACTGCCCGAAACGCAATAAACCATTACCGCTTTCGGCGACCAGTGGTCAGGGAGGCTCTCGCCTGCCTGAATGGTCATCTGCTTGATTTTCATCGGGCCTTCCTCGCCCAGTTGGGACACCATTACCGCGCGATCATAGTTTGCCCCATCCTGGAACTGAAACGTTTTAAAATGCCTGGGCTCTCGCTGTATGGTTGGGGTTGGCGTCACTTGCGCCGCAGCCCGGATGCGATCCATCCCGGCAATGACTTCCGCCTTTTCCAGGTCATTCAGGCTGCGCTCGCAAGTGGGGAAAATCCCCGCATCCTCGCGAACGATATGGTTACGCAGCTCCTCGATAAACTGTAGCCCGGTTTCCCTAAGCGGCGCAACTGCTTCCACGGCCTGGACTGCCTGCGCGAAAAGGTCTTCCATTTGGGTACGCAGTTCTAATAGTTGCTCATGCTCCACTTCCATCAAGACCATCGGGTGATATTTCTCCGCCGCTGGAAAAAGCGCCTGTTCTTCGCAGGCAAAATGGGTGTTCAGCTCGGCATGCAAAATCGCCAGGATCTCCTGAATGGCGGCTGCGGTATCGGGCGGAAGCGTTACATTCACATCCACGCCGTTAAGCAGGGCCTCCAGGCTGTCGAGTTTGACTTCGGTCGCCCGGTGTTCGCGGATCAGGCTCTCACAGGCTTGAAGCGTACTTTGCGAGGTTTGGGCAGGCTGGCTCATCAATTAATCCTTTCTGTTGGTACATGGTTAATGTACCATTCCCCAGCGCCGGTTGCGAATAAGACATCGCCCTATTTTACGGTAATGCCGTCCATAAAACTGTCGATGAGTGTTGAGGCCATGCCGTCATAATCAAACTCCCGCGAATAATGCATGGTAAAGGTCGTGACCAGGCTGTCCAGCATCCCGATAATCAGGTGCGCCATCACGCGGGTATCCACCGGCTTGATTTCTCCCGAGGCAATGGCTTCTTCCAACATCTGGATAAACGGCGCAACGATCATCCCATCCATGGTGCGGGTCACTTTTTCCAGGTTTTCGCCGGCCAGGTTTTCCATTGCATCGCGCATCAGCATCGCAACCGATGTGGGACAATTCCGAAAGAACCCCTTGGATAGGCTGTACAGTTTTTCGCGGCACGTTGCCCGGCCTGCCATGCCCGCTACGATATAGCGGTTGGCGTTGCTGAGGGCTTCGCAGAGGACGGCGGCATAAAGGCTTTCCTTATCGGCGAAGTAGTAATATAACGTGGGCTTGGTAATTCCTACCGCTTCCACAATGGCGCTGATGGATATGGCGGCAAAACCGCTTTGGCGGAACAACCGTTTGGCCTGATCCAGAATCTGTGTCTGGGTTGCAACATCTGAATCCCCGGCATCCCGCCTGGGACGGCCTGCCTTGCGTTGCGTGGGTTTGCTGCGGTATCGCGTTATTTCATCGTTCATTCAAATTGCCTTAAAAAGGATTGACATTCGATCGGAAGTTGCTACACTTAAATTATAATATATTTACCGATAGGTATATTAAATTACCGGCTGAATTTTTTCATTTCTTTATTAATCCTGAGGCCGTCCTGAATGAAACACCGATTCAAAAAGCAAACTGTCATTCCAGTATCCGCAGAAGCGGTGTTTCAGTGGCACGAGCGCCCAGGCGCATTTAACCGTCTGTCGCCTCCATGGGAAAAAGTAAGGGTTGTCCACCATTCCGGCGGGATTCGGGATGGCGCCAAAGTTCGCATCCAACTCTCGATGATGGGCCTGAGACTGGGCTGGGACATTCGCCATGAACATTACCAGTTTGCACGCCAGTTTGTGGATTACCAGGTCAAGGGCCCTTTCTCTTTCTGGCGGCATACGCACCGCTTTATGCCCAACGGCAACGGCGCCAGCGTATTGGAAGACGCCATTGAGTACCAATTGCCGAAACTTCCCTTTGCGGATTGGTTCGGCCAGCCGATTGTGTCGAAAAAGCTTGCCCGGATGTTTGCCTATCGCCATCGGGTTACCCAAAACGATTTAAGCCTGCTTGAAAAGTATAAAGGAGATTCCGCCATGAAAATCGCTGTTTCCGGTGCATCTGGTCTGGTGGGTTCCGCGTTGGTCGCGTTTCTCACCACGCAGGGCCATTCCGTTTTCAAACTGGTTCGCCGACCGACGGCAAAGGCGGATGAAATCTACTGGAACCCGGAGAAATGCGAAATCGAGTCGGAAAAGCTGGAAGATATGGATGCGGTCGTCCACCTTGCCGGCGATAATATCGCGCAAGGGCGTTGGACGCCGGAAAAGAAAGCCCGGATACTCAGCAGCCGGGTAGACGGGACATTGCTCCTTGCTGGGGCGTTAGCGCGTTTGCAGCGAAAGCCCAAGGTGATGGTTTGTGCTTCCGCAACCGGCTTTTACGGTAGCCGCGGCGAAGAACGTTTAACAGAGCTCAATCCAAAGGGTCGCGGATTTCTGGCGGATGTTTGTGAAGAGTGGGAAAATGCCGCTCAAGTCGCAGCATCCGCCGGTATCCGTATTGTTCATAACAGGTTTGGTATCATACTTTCCGCACAGGGCGGCGCATTGCCCAAGATGTTGCCGCCCTTTCTTTTTGGCGCCGGGGGGAATCTCGGCAGCGGAAAGCAGTATATGAGCTGGATTGCACTGGATGATGTAATCGGCGCAATTTACCACAGCCTTTATACCGAGAGCCTGAGTGGGCCGGTTAATACGGTTTCTCCTCAACCCGTGCGCAACAGTGAATTTACCAAAACCTTGGGTCGCGTCCTGAAGCGTCCCACCATTGCGCCGGTTCCGGCCCTGGGCGTACGGTTGCTGTTTGGCGAGATGGGGGATGAGCTGCTTTTGGCCAGTGCCCGCGTGGAGCCGCAGAAATTGACTGAGTCCGGCTATCAATTTCTTTTCCCAGATTTGGAGTCGGCTTTGCGGCATGTCCTGGGCAAGGAGCGGGCCGCCTCGCAATCTGCGGCATAACCCGGTTGAGGCCTGAAGGTTTGGCCCCTTGGGCGATGGCCTTGGAATAAATTACCGGATAACGTTTATTGTGACCGAATATGAAAAACAAAGGGCAAAGAAATGCAGGCGCAGGTTATTATCATCGGCGGAGGGCTGGCAGGCTTAAGCTGTGCTTATTATTTAGGCCAACTCGGCTTTTCGTGCAAGGTTTTTGAAGCTTCGGACACGCCGGGCGGCAGGGTAAAGACCGATTACGTGGATGGCTTCGTCCTGGATCATGGGTTCCAGGTGTTTTTAACGGCTTACCCGCAAGCCAAAAGCCTTCTGGATTATGATGCGCTCAACCTGTTTCACTATTATCCGGGCGCGTTGGTTCGGTTTGATAACCAGTTCCATCGTGTCGCCGATCCCTGGCGAAAACCTGCCGATGCTCTCTCTACGATTCAATCCCCAATTGGGACGATAGTGGATAAGGCGAAAATCGCCCTTTTGAGAGAAAGACTGGTCTTTAGCTCAGTCTGCAAGATTTTTGAGCAAGCAGAACTATCCACATTGGAGGCATTAAAGGAGCAAGGATTTTCGGATACAATCATCGAGCGCTTTTTCCGCCCTTTCCTGGGCGGCATCTTCCTGGAGCGTGAGTTGCAGACTGCCAGCCGGATGTTTGAGTTTGTTTTCAAGATGTTCTCCGAAGGGTTTGCCGCCCTGCCCGAACACGGCATGGCGGATATTCCCCGGCAAATAGCCGAAAAGCTCCCCGTGGGTGTTTTGCATACCAACAGCCCCGTCGCCCGTATTGAAGGGCAAACGGTCACATTGCAATCGGGGGAAACTTATACGGCGACTTTTATTGTGCTGGCAACCGATGCTGAAGCGGCAAAGCGCCTTGTCCCAGAAATTCCTGAGCGGGAATTCAACATCACATCCACGCTTTATTTTGCCTGCGATGAACCACCCGTTACCGAACCTGTACTGGTACTGAACGGTGAGGGTTCCGGCCCCATCAATAACCTTTCCGTACCCAGCATGGTTAATCCCCACTATGCGCCGGCAGGGCAATCTTTGCTCTCCGTATCGGTCTTGGGAGAAGGTAACGAAGAAACCACACGCCTCGTGCGGGATCAACTGGCAAACTGGTTCGGCCCCCAAGCCTACTACTGGAAGCATCTTAGAACCTATACGATCCCACGGGCTGTGACGGCCTACCCGTCGTCGCATCAACAAGTTGTGGCCAGTGGCGTGTTTCGGCCAGGGCTCTATCTGTGCGGCGATTATTGTGAACACCCGTCGATCGAAGGGGCACTGGTATCCGGCCGCATGGTTGCAGAAGAAATCTCCGGCTCCGCCGCATTGGCGCACGCCTGCTGATTCAATATCGAAGCGTTTTTAGGGTGCGTACGAGCGAAACGCGAACCAAAAAATGATTTGAAACAACGTAATGGCGGCCCATATGAGCAATACAATCCGAATGATGCGATAAACCTGCTGGTGGGTATAATGGGCCTGGAAAACCGTATTGCCTTCTTCACCGTCTTCCAGTGTGGCCCTTGCCGGCCGCTTACGCCGTGGCCAAAGGATGATAATTGCGGCCAGCAAAAAGGGAATGGCCAAGATCGCCAACGGCGAGGACATGACAGCTGTTAACCAGGGCGCATCAAACACTTCCCGCCGTTCTAGCGCTGCAATGCCCATCCACAGCAGGGTGGTCATCAACCGCAATGCAATAAGCAAGCCTATTCCCAGCAGAAACAGGACGCCAAGCGAGATGCGGTTTTGTTGATTGACGGGATGTTCCATAATGTCCATTATGCGTCTGCGCTTCTATTGACGGCATCAATCAGTCAGGCAGTTCCAATCGCGTAAAATCGGAATCCCTCGAAATTTTTCTCCTGAATCTGCAATAATAAGGGGGTCATCAATAGTCTGCACGGTTGTTATGTCTTACGCTGCCAATCCCGTTGAACACGTTGCACTGATCCTCGGCGCCGGCTTCTCGAAACAGGTGGGCCTGCCCCTAACGGGCGATGTCGTGGAGTCCTTTATTCAGCCTGAGCAGACCTTCGAGTGCGATACCTCCATACAGGCCAGGGTAAACCGGTCGATTAACGCCATCCTGCGAGAATTTTGGGTGGATGTGTTCGGTTATGCGGAGGGGCATACCAAGCCCAGTCTTGAAGATCACTTTACCCTGCTGGATCTGGCCTTGGGAAGCGGCCACCATCTTGGCCGCAAATACAGCCCTCGAAAGCTCAAGACGATCTGGCGGCTTAGTATTCATCGCATTTTCCAGCTTTTGGAGAATAACCCCCCAATCATTAATGAAGAAGTAACCACTTTTTTGAAAGGTCTTCTGATAGACAGGCATGTATCGGTGGTTTCGTTGAACTGGGATATGGTTCTGGAAAACCATCTGGACGCCATCGGATTCTCGGACGAATACCATTACGGGATTGATCTGCTGGCCTATAACGGCAAGCCCTTACCAACAGGCAATATTCCGCTTCTCAAGCTCCATGGATCTTCCAACTGGGTTTATTGCGACTCCTGCCGGCGAATGTACTGCGGAGGATTGGAAAAGACAAACCCGGTGCATCTTGGGGTTTACCTGGATCCGGAGGATTTCGAGGGATTTGATGCCGATTCCGGCATGGTGCAGACGATAGAGCGGTTGAACCAGGAGATGGGCTCCCGGAACTGCCCGTTTTGCAACAACCTCCTGGCGGGGCGGGTCGCCACCTTCAGCTATCGCAAGGAGTTTTCGATCCACCAGTATCAAACCATTTGGGAAAAGGCTTATTCCGTCCTGCGGGATGCCGATCGCTGGATCATTATCGGTTACTCAATGCCCGAAGCGGATTTCGAGTTTCATCACCTGCTCAAGTCGTCTCAACTGGCCAGGCAAAACCCAAAGGATCTGACGATTGACGTGGTGCTGCACCAGGATGAA
>CALAJO010000095.1 GCA_937922745.1 uncultured cyanobacterium | reverse complement strand
CGGCATGACCCGCGAACAGCAGGAAACCGTTATCGACGCGTTGAAAAAGTCCGTCTCCGTCGCGTCGATTCGGTAAGACACCAACCAAAAACACAATTAATTCACCGGCCTGAAAACCCTCAGGTCGGTGAATTGTTTATGCCGGGCAAATATGGGAAATTCTTCCTATGCCGGTCAGGAAGGATTTCTCAGGATGAACGGCATGAGATGGTATTTAATAAAACTATGGTCAGCACAACGTGAGGGATGTATTCGATGAAAGCGGTTTCTTTCCAGCCAGTAAACAGTGTTTACGCAACCCCCAGGGCAAGGCAGATATCTACTGTGCGGTATGCGGCGGCGTCTCCTCCGCCCCAGGCCACTCGGAAGGCCCCGGCTGAGGACGGCTTCTTCAAAAGCCTGGGCGAGAATACGATGAACGGCGTAAAGCGCACCATGAGCAAAACCTTTCTGCGGCCGCGCGGCTGGTTGGAACTGATCGTGACGATTCTCTCCCACGGGATGATTCCGTTTCCCGTTAAGCATTTTGTCGAAGGCTTCTTCGGCGTGGACAGCATTTTCTTCAAGCGCCAGCTCGGTAAAAAGGAGCATGACGGCTTAACGCTATTCGAGAAGCTGAAACAGAAAATCAATCCCTAGGGGCCGGCGCTGCTTCTCCCTCAAATATGCAGGAGAAGTGGATAGGCTCAAAAGCCAACCAAGAAGACTGTTTCCAGGCCAAATGGCTTCGTTCGTTCATTTTTTAAAAGTTCGAGACAGAGCGTATCACTCAAACCACTACGAAACCAGGCAGGAAGACTTGGCGTTATGCGGCAGCACTTCCTCCACCATAATGGTCTGCTCCCGATCCGGGCCCACGCTGATGATGGAAATAGGGGTCTTAACCAGCTCGGAGAGACGGTTTAGGTAGATTTTGGCTTCGTTCGGCAAATCCTCATATTGCCGAATATGGCTGACCGAACCCTGCCATGCCGGGAAGGATTCGTAAATGGGCTCCATATGTTCCAGGATCTCGATGTGGCTGGGGAACTGTTGAACCACTTCGCCGGTCTGGCGGTTGCGGTAGGCCGTACAGAGGCGCAGCTCTTCCAGGCCATCGAAGACATCCAGCTTGGTAATTGCCAGCCCGTCCAGACCGTTAATGCGGGCAGAGTAGCGCATGGCCACGGCATCAAACCAACCGCAGCGTCTGGCACGGCCGGTTGTCGTCCCGAATTCCGCGCCGACTTTCGCCAGGTGCTGCCCGCTCTCATCAAACAATTCCGTGGGGAAGGGACCGGAACCCACTCGGGTGGTGTACGCCTTGGTAATCCCAATAACGCGGCTGATGGCTTTAGGGCCAAGGCCGGAACCGGTACAGGCGCCGCCCGCCGTAGGGTTGGAGCTGGTGACAAACGGGTAAGTCCCGTGGTCGAGATCCAGCATGGTACCCTGAGCCCCTTCCAGCAGGATGTTGTCATCCTGCTCGACGGCGTCGGCAAGGATTTCATCGGTGTCCGCAATGTAGGGGCCCATAATGGTGCGATAGTATTCGCACAGGGTAAAGAGTTCCCGCGGATCCAGCGGTTCCATGTTGAATGCGCCCACCAGGATCGGGTTCTTCTGGTCTGCAATCATCGTGAGACGTTGCAGCAACAGGTCGTCACTCAGCAGCAAATCCCCGGCGCGCAGGCCGATGCGGCCTACCTTGTCCTCGTAAGTGGGGCCGATGCCGCGGCGTGTTGTGCCGATCTTCCCTTCACCCAGCAGCTCTTCCTTGCGGCCATCCAGCTCAACGTGGTAAGGCAGGGTCAGGTGGGCGCGCGGACTAATAAACAGGCGATCTACGGAGATATTGCGCTCCTTCAGCTTCTGGATCTCCTCATGCAGCACGTCGGGGTAGATGACGGTGCCAGGACCAATGATGCAGGATTTGCCCGGATAAAGAACACCGGACGGCACCAGGTGGAACTTGAAGGTTTCACCGCCACGAACCACGGTGTGGCCGGCATTGCAGCCCCCCTGGTAACGGATAATATACTGGGCGCGTTCCGCCAGCAGATCGATTATCTTGGCTTTACCCTCGTCTCCCCATTGGGCTCCAACGATTACGACTGCCGGCATCGATTCAAACTCCTATCTTGTCCAGTTGTTAAACGGTTGCCTGCCGGATACGCATTCCCGGTGGAAAAGGGCGAATAGATGCAGGCCAAACCGTTGGCAGTATAGGCCATCAGGAAGACAAAATCAATCTCCGGGGCTTAAAGTGTTAACACTCCTAGCGGCCTTTGCCATCCGTCAGCAACAACGGCTGGGTTTGCTTCCCCTTGCGGGCTGGGGCAATCGGCGGGCTGACGTAGGGCTCA
Source organism: uncultured cyanobacterium (assembly GCA_937922745.1). Taxonomy (GTDB): domain Bacteria; phylum Cyanobacteriota; class Vampirovibrionia; order Vampirovibrionales; family JAGQHJ01; genus CALAJO01. The sequence continues at coordinate 8,013 of CALAJO010000095.1, read as the reverse complement.
CGATGGATCAGGCCAAAGCTCAGCATGTTCATCTTCGGATCGTAGGTCACGGCGAAGGTCGCCTGCTCATCCTTGCCAACGTTCTCCCGGAGCCGGGCCCAGGCGAACGGCCCGTTCACGCACCGCTCGATGATGTCCGTCGCCAGGCGTCCGCCCTGCCGGTGCCGGGCCGGGCCATCCTGCCGGAAAAGCTCATCCCGCAGGAACTGCTTGGCCCGGTCATCGAAATTGAGCGTGATGCGCTCCTCGGCCTGGAGGCGCTTTGTGTAATTCGCCAGGTGCAGTTCCACCACCTGGATTTGCTCCTCGTTGGTCAGCGACTGGAAGTTGATAATCTCATCCACGCGGTTCAGAAACTCGGGCTTAAACAGTTGCCGCAGGCCGTCATGCTGCGCCGCCTTGATCTGCTCCTCGGTATCCAACTGGCGTTTCTGCTGCGGCCCCAGGCCAATCCTTCCAGTGCGCTGCAATCTCGCTACTTCTTCGGCGGCGATGTTGCTGGTCATAATGATAATGGTGTTGCGGGCGTTGACGGTCTTGCCCTTCCCGTCGGTCAGGCGTCCTTCGCTGATGAGCGGGAGCAGTACCTTGTTGATAACTTCCGGATGGGCCTTCTCAATCTCATCCAGCAGCACGACGCTATAGGGCCTGCGGCGGATCGCGCCGGTGAGCTGTCCCCCTTCCTCGTAGGCCACGTAGCCCGGCGGGGAGCCGATAAGACGGGAAACACTGTGGCGCTCCATATATTCGCCCATGTCCAGCCGAATCAGGTTATCGTCCTGTCCGGTCATCACCTTCATCCAGGCGGCCAGGGCCTTGGCCAGCTCCGATTTGCCGACGCCGGTGGGGCCCATAAAGATCATGCTCGCCATCGGGCCTTCGCCGGACAAACCGTAAACCCGTTTCACGATGGCGTTGGTTACGGCCTTTACCGCGTTGTCCTGCCCGATGACCCTTTGATGCAGCGTATCCTCCAGGTTCAGGAGGTGATCCCGGATATCCGTGGTGAGGTTTTGGATGGGCACTTTCGATTTGCGGCTAACCGCGGCAAGGACGTCTTCCATGCTGGCTTGGCTGCTGCCACGCTTGCTTGCTTGCGCTCCCACTTTGTCCACCAGGTCCTTGGCCCGGCGCGGATCATCCTCATCGTGGACATACTGCCGCCCCAGCTTGACAATAGCCCGCAGTATCTCCGGAGAGTAGGAGACACCATTCTTGGCGGTCAAATCTTCCTCCACGATGCCGTGCAGGATACGCACCATGTCCTCCTCATCCGGCGGCCAGACGTGGACGGAATCAAACCGGCTCTTCAACGCGGAATCCCGTTCCAGACGGCGAATGTCATCAAACGTGGTTGCCGCAATCATCTGCGAGGACTCCTTGTCCAGATAGGGCTTGAGGATGTTCGCCAAGGTGACGCCGCCTTCCGCACCACCGGCATCCAACACCATGTGGAACTCATCCATAAATGCGATCACGTCCGGGTTCTTCTGCAAGTAGTCCAGCAGCTTGCGCGCCCGCTCCTCGAATTGCCCACGATATTTCGTCCCGGCCACAATCCCGGGGATGTCGATCATTACCACCTTCTTCCCTTTCAGCTCAGGGAAGTCGCCGCGGGCGACACGCTGCGCAAAACCCGCGACCAGGCTGGTCTTCCCAACCCCTTTATCCCCAATCAGCAAGGGGTTTCGTTTATAAGTCTGCCGGAAGATATCCCGCATCTCGTCGATTTCCTTTTCCCGGCCGATGAACGCCGGGAGCTTGCCCGCCTTCGCTAAGGCGGTGAGATCGGTAATAAACGGGGGCAGCTTTTTGGGTTCTTCAGCTTCTTCGGCCGGTTGTTCCACCTGCTGCACGGGCAGGCTGTCCTGGCTGGCTTTCCAGAAGTGGGAAACCTGCATTCCCAGCCCGGTCATTTCCATCTGAAAGAAAGGGGCACGCTGCTTGTCGTAGTCAAACAGTCCCCGCTTGCAGAACTCCATGGCAAGCTGCCCGCGGGTTTCCGCATCCGATATGCCCAGCACCATCATTGCATCCATATAGGCGTTGTTATGCTGCTTGCCCGGCTTGCTGTCGGCCTTCTCAAACATATTGAACAGGCTATACAGCATATCCCCGGCGCGGATGGTGCCCTGGTCGGTCTTAAACGGTGTATGGAGAAACTTGAAAATCTCGATAATTTTGGGATCGGCTTCCATCCCAAAGCGAAACCGTTGCAAGTCCAGCGATGCCCGGTGTTGAGGACGCGGTTTGGGTTGCCTGTACACCGCCTGCTGTGACGGAAAACGTAGCGTTACTGAATTGGACGAAATGCGCAGCAATTCTCTTCTCCCCCATGTTAATTTGCCAACCTAAATTTGTTTTATAAAGATGTCGTTCTTTATTTGCCCTGAATTCCCAATGAATGAGAGATAAGTAAACCTTAAAAACAAGCAGAAAGATAGATAAAACAATGATTATTTTACAAACTTTTACACCGCTAGCAGTCCAGGCCGTTTGCCCTCGACCAAGAGCAAAAGCCGATACCGACCGTCCTGCTTCATCCGGATAAGGGATCACAAGGGCGGGAAAACCTCTCTATACTGATGAGGCGTAAGGGTGATTGCCTCATGCTATTCAACAGCTTTACCTATGTTTTCTTCCTTGGTATTGTCCTGCTCCTGTATTGGACGTCGCCAAAGCGTTTTCGCGTGCCGTTGCTGCTCATCGCCAGCTACGTATTCTACATGAGCTGGAGCCCACCCTTCGGCCTGATTTACGGCCCGGTCATCTTCCTGGATTCCCTGTATTTTTACGCCCTCAGCCGGGCCATGATGCGTTGGCCCCAGCATAAAAAAAGCATCCTGATCTTCGGCGTCACAACGGAACTGGCTCTGCTGGCTTACTTCAAGTACGCCAGCTTCCTCGCGGGAAGCGTGGCCCAGTTGCTGGGCTGGCTGCACCTGCCAGGCTTTAACGCCGAGTTCCATATCTTCCTCCCGCTGGCGATTTCGTTTACCAACTTCATCCTCATCAGCTACCTTGTCGATGTCTATCGCGGGGATGAGAAGCCGGATCCTTCGTTTGTGCGCTTTACAACCTATGTGGCCTTTTCTCCCCACCTTATTGCCGGGCCCATTGTGCGGGCGAAAGAGCTGCTGCACCAGTTTGATAATGCCCCCGCCTTTTGCAGCGATCGACTGGCCAAGGGGATTCACACCTTCCTGGCCGGGCTGGCTCTCAAGCTCTTCGTTGCGGATATGGTAGCCCCCTACGTCAACCTGGTTTACGGCGAACCGGCCATGCAGGCTTTCAACACCAGTTGGATTGCCACTTATGGCTTTGCCGTGCAAATCTTTGCCGACTTTGCGGGGTATACGCTGATGGCCCAGGGATCGGCCCTGATGCTGGGCTACACGCTCCCGCCCAACTTTAACGCGCCGTACTTTGCCCAAAACATCACCGAGTTCTGGCGGCGATGGCATATGTCCCTGTCCCGCTGGCTGCGGGATTACCTGTATATTCCCTTGGGCGGGTCGCGTCACGGGCGCCTCCAGACGTATCGCAACCTGTTTATCACCATGGGGCTGGGCGGCTTGTGGCACGGCGCCAGTTGGCACTTTATGATCTGGGGGCTGTACCACGGGCTGCTGCTCTCGCTCCACAAGTTCTGCAACCATTTCCGCATCATACGATTGCTCAACCGACCGCTGTCCATCCTGCTCACGTTTCACCTGGTATGCATCGGATGGGTGTTCTTCCGCGCGACGAGCCTGCAATCCGCGCTACACCTGCTTCAGACCATGCTCATTCCAAAAGCGTTCGCCCCGCTTTCCACCCAGGCGCTGGAAACCCTGGCGACCATCGGCGTGTTTTTCATGGTGCATGGCGCGGTGCGATACTTTTCTGGCCGTATCCATAATCCCTGGGCCGTATGCGGCATACAAGGCCTGTCTTACGCCTGCCTGGTTTACTTTGCCCTGGTGTTGCGCACAATGCCCCAGGAATTTATCTACTTCCAGTTTTAGGATGTGCCAATGAAACGCCCTTCGCCTTACCTGCCTTTTCTTATCGCCCTCTGCATCGTGTTGCTGGCGGAAGGGGTGATTGCGCTGCCCGCAGTGTCCGGCTGGATGGATGCGCAGGTGAAAAACGTGCTGAAGCGCAAACAGGCCCTTGTTGCGCAGGATAATCCCAGGCAGATGGATGTCTTGGCGCTGGGCTCATCCCGCACCCATAACGGCTTTGCGGCCAACGCGTTTGAGGCTTCGGCGGAAAAGCCAATCAATGCCTTTAACATGGGCTTGCCCACGGGCGATTATTACATCTACAGCCTGGTGCTGAAAGACTTTGTGAGGCAGTACGGCAAACCCCGCCTGGTGATGCTGGACGCCTCGGAGTTCCTGTTTAACCGAAACCTGAAAAGTGGTTACAACACGCTTTACCTGTCCACGCTCATCCAACAGAACCCGGAACTGGCCCAATCGATTTGGCAAAGCCCGTTTCTAGATGCCGAGGACAAGAAGGAGATTGTATTGTCCGGTTTGAGTGGCCTCTATCGGTACCGGGTGCTGCTGAGGCCGAAAACCCTGGCGAAGATGGCCCTGAAGGGCTTACCGGTAAAATCCCCGCTTTATGATGGTTGGGAGCCGTTGCCCGATAAGATTTCCATCATGTCCAGCGAACAACGGGCAATTGAAGCCGCCGAAAACACGGCCCGGAAGTTCTACCAAGATTATCCCGCCATTGATACGCAACCGTTCGAGGCGTTGGTGACCTACTGCCGGGAAAGCGGCATCCCGGTGGTAATGGTGCGCTGGCCCCTGCACCCCACCTTTGTGAGAACCTTTGAAACCTACCCCATCCAGCGAGATTATGACGCCCTCTTAAAACGTATTGCAACGCAATACGACGTTGCCCTGGTGGACTTGAATACCCAAGCCCAACTCGCCTCGGATGGGCAGAACTTCCGGGATCCGTCCCATTTAAGCGAAAGCGGCGCAAAAACGTTCAGCGCGATTCTGGCCCGGCAGGTTTTTGACAAAGTGTCTCCAAACGAGTGGTTATCCGCCCAGCACTAATTCCTTATTACAATTACAGATGTAATGCGTCTTTTGGCCTATCGTGCTTTGGCTTTTTTTGCGCTATGGTGTCATTCGTCATGTTGATGTAGGAGTCTCCTAAAATGGCATTACAAGAACGTCAAGGTGTGATCACCTTTAAAGGCAACCCGTTGACCCTGATTGGCCCGGAAATTAACGTAGGTGACAAGGCCCCCGAGTTTACCGTCCTCGGCAACGACCTGTCCCCCATTACCCTGGCGAACAGCAAGGGCAAAACCCGTCTCATCGTGTCCGTCCCCTCGCTGGACACCCCCGTTTGCGATATGGAAGTCCGCCGCTTCAACCAGGAAGCCGCCCGGATTCCTAACGTGGAAGTGCTGGTCATCAGCATGGATTTGCCGTTTGCGCAAAGCCGCTGGTGTGGCGCCGCCGGGGTCGAAGTCGTCAAGACCGCTTCCGATCACCGCGATGCGTCCTTCGGCCAGAGCTTCGGCGTCCTGATTAAGGAACTTCGCCTGGATACCCGCGCGATCTTTGTTGTGGACGCCAATGACACCGTCATTTACAAAGAGATCGTGTCTGAAGTCACCGCCGAACCCAACTACGATGCCGCGCTTCAAGCTGCTGGCGCGCAAACCGCAGGCGTTCGCTAGTCTCGTATCTCATCTTCTTACAAAACCGCCCTTTCCTTGTCGGTCAGGGCGGTTTTAAATTCAGAACGCGTTGTGTGACGGGAGCGATTAGTCCAGCGTCAGCTTATCGAACGCCGCAATGGTTTCCTGGATGTCCGCTTCGGTATGCGCAACGGAGACAAAACCGGCTTCGAAGGCGGAGGGCGCCAGATAAACGCCCTGGCTCAACATGCCGTGGAAGAACTGGTTAAAGCGGGCTTTGTTACTGGCCAGCACATCGTCGTAATTGCGAACCGGGCGCTCGTTAAAGAAGAGCGAGAACATGGAGCCCACTTGCGTCATTACACTGGGAAACCCTTTTTGCTCGGCGACCGCATGCAAGCCCGTAATGAGCTGGGTGGTGGCTTTTTCCAATTGCTCGTAGAGGCCGGGTTGCTTCAGCAGGGTCAGCGTGGCAATCCCCGCGCCCATCGCCAACGGGTTCCCGGAGAGGGTACCGGCCTGATACATCGGTCCGGCCGGGGCCACCATGCCCATCATCTCTTGGGACGCGCCATAAGCGCCAACCGGCAGCCCACCGCCCACGATTTTACCCAGGGTCGTAATATCGGGCCGGATGCCATACCGCTGCTGCGCCCCGCCATACGCCACGCGAAAGCCGGTCATAACCTCATCGAATATCAATAGGGCCTTATATTGATCAGCCAAGCGTCGCAAACCTTCCAGGAAGCCCGGCTCCGGTGGGACGCAGCCCATGTTCCCTGCCACCGGCTCCACCAGGATGGCGGCAATGCTGTCCGGATGTGCCGTGAACAACTGCTCAACCGAGGCAAGATCGTTGAAATTGGCAATTAACGTATTCCCCGCCACTGCTTTGGACACCCCAGGGCTATCCGGAATCCCCAGCGTGGAAGCGCCGGATCCGGCCTTTACCAGCAGATCATCCACGTGGCCATGGTAGCAACCGGCAAATTTAATCACCTTATCCCGTCCGGTGTAGGCTCGCGCCAGGCGAATTGCGCTTAATACCGCCTCGGTGCCGGAGTTGACAAAGCGAACCATCTCGATGGACGGCACCGCATCAATTACCAGCCGGGCCAGTTCGCTCTCCAGCGGGGTTGGCGCACCAAAGCTGGTTCCCTTGGCTGCCAGCTCCTGAACAGTCTTGATGACTTCCGGATGGGCATGGCCTAGAATCATGGGGCCCCAAGAGCCCACGTAATCGATGTACCGATTGCCGTCCACATCGAAAAGATAGGAGCCCAGTGCGCGCTCGATGAAAACCGGCGTGCCGCCAACCGAACGGAACGCTCGAACGGGGCTGTTGACGCCGCCAGGCATCAAGGTCTGCGCTTCTTCAAACAATATCTGCGAACGGGTGCGGGATGAGGTTGCGATGGTCATGGTTTACTCTCTTAAACTGGCAAAATACACCAGCATTATAGGCCATCCCGTTTACAGGGGAAACCGAAAGCCTTAACTTCGATTTAGGCGACCGTATTCAATGCTTTTTGCGCAACCTGCTGGCCGATACCGCTAATGTTTCGTCCTAAAAAGGCCGCGCCGGCCAGGGCAATAATCAGCGTGAACATGGCGCCAAGCTTGTTATTCTTGACGGCTTCCACAAAGCGCTGTTTAAAAGCGTTCCACTTGGAAGGCACTGGCTGAGATGGTTGTTGCTGAACCAGATTAGCAGTTGCGACAGGCGCTGTCGTTTGAGCGGCCGGGACAGTCCGTTGTCTCGCTGCGGCCAGCGCTTGCAACGCGGCCGGGTTTGCTGCCAATGCGGGCGATAATCCTTGTAAGCCCATAAGAGATCTCACTCTCCAAAAATACCATGACAAAATTATAAAACCAGTGAAGTTGTTTTTTTGCTAGCAAGAGAGAAATTTTAAGTTATGTTACAAATTTGAGTTTGAATCTGTTTTCATCAGTCGTGGAAAGTCTTGTATGACAAAGGCTTTCGACAGTGATAACACCGTGTGCAAAGTTTGCTGGATGCTGCGGGGCATCTACACTATCGCAACAGAAGACAGCTTAGGGTTTGCCAACCTGGTAAACCTCTTCCTTAAAGGGTTTAAAGCCGCGCTTCAGATAGTTTGGTACGGCATGCGGCGAATCCAGCGAGCAAGTGTGCAGCCATACGCGATGCGCGCCCATCTCCCAGGCTTTCTCCACGGCAACCGACAGCAATTGTTTTCCCAACCCCCGTCCCTGGAAATCCTTCAGCAAACCAACATAGACGAGCTGGACGGCGCCATCCGCATGGCGCTCCAGTTCGTAAAAGCCGGCAATAAAGTCGGCGTAGTGCAGCGAGGTCACCACCACCTCCGGCCGGG
>CALAJO010000094.1 GCA_937922745.1 uncultured cyanobacterium | reverse complement strand
CTGCATGGGCGATGTTGACGATCATGTACAGAAACAAGATATTGATCAGAGTTTTCATTGATCACCCCCTCCCTGCTTTTTCTTTTGGCCTCGTTTGCAGCTGCGCCGCGGCGCTCGGCCTATTAATAGTAGTTTTATCTTATAGTACGAATATTCATCCAAGAATGTAGGCGAATATCTTTACCGATTATCCGCATGGATAAATGAGATTGCCCATTGGGGGAATAAACTTTTTTGTAATGTTGCAGCCACGGCCAGGGCGTACCATACAGGTATAAACAAACCCGAAAGGAGTGGAAGCAAAATGAAAACGATGCAAGAAAGCCTGTTTATTTCAGTGACCATCCCATCCGTTACCATTGCAACGGGGCTTGCCATTGCCCTGCTGGTTAACTGGTGCAATCTATCCTAAACAACGCTGGCAGGGCGTGTTGTTGAGAGTTGCACGTCCTGCCGTCTTTCTCTCTTTATTACTGAAACAGGTTCACTTCTGCAAAACCAATCTGGAATGAATAAAGGCACACACCCTCAATCATTCTGTCCTCCAGATTGTGAAAGCCGGGTTGGCATAGCCCGGCTTTTTCATATGGGGATGGATATCGATGACAAGCCTCCTGCTAGGGTGTAGCAGGAGGCTTGCCAGTGCTTCAGCAATCGCCCAGGATTACTTGAAGAGTGGGGTTGGCTCGTCGATCTCGATGCGGGAGATCTGGTCGTTCATCCCGTGACGGCCTTTGAAGTGGTTGCTTTTGTGGTATTCCGCCTTGACAAACTCGTCTTCGTAGTTGCTGCGGAAGGAATGGAGTACATAATGGGGGTGGGGTTGCTTCACGGTCAATTCCGCCCAAGAATCGTCCTTGTGGCCCCAGTTGTTATCGTACAAACGCATTTTGGTGCCGGCTTTCACGTTCTCCAGCACAACCGAGCGAATTTCATTGTCTTCGCAAGGGTTAATGCGCTTTAAGCCCAGGTTGTAACGCTGGGTTTTGCCATCATGCAACGTGCATTGCTTTTTGTAGGTTCCACCGGTCATTTCGTAAAAATGCATGGAGCCTTGGGCAAACGCAGCCGACATGGAACCGGCCAGCAACATTGCCACCAGGCCCATGCCGAACATGGATTTCAATTTCATGGGGTTTCCTCAGTTACTCTTCTACAACACAAGGGGAGTCACTTTTCAATTATTGTGATTCAGTTGAAAACCGTTCGACTCATCCTTTGTCACTGAGAATCCCACAAGGTCATATCGCCCTCATCCCCTTAATAAGGGAGGTCAGGGCAAATTCATCCAACCGTATTTTCTTTTGCCCAAATCGGTGTTTTTTATCCTCATCACCCTGTATGCAGTTTTAAAAATTCCAGCCGAAAAGCAAAATTTTGAGTCAAACAAATTGGCGCTGTAGCCACCTTTGCCCTTCTTCCGGCAGAGGCTTCAGAAATTAAAAATGGGTTCGTTCGTTCATTTTTATCATTTTTACGTTGGGAGGGGTTGATTTTCTTAAGTTTGCATTAATTCCTAAATAAAAATGGAAATCGGCCGATTTAATATATATAGAGGAATCATCACGCGTTACAGGAGATTGCCTTATGCTACTGAAGATTAACAACAAACTCGGTCTCGCCCTGATCATCGGCAATGCATTATTAATTCTGGGGGCATCATGCATTCCGGCCGATGCGATTGACAGCATGAAGTTGATGGACATGGATAAAGCAACTGTAGAACAACCTTTGCCGATTGAGCATGAAGAATGCGGCGATTATGACGGCGATGGCGAGTGCGACCCCAAGCCGGGCGACTAGGCATCCGGCCAAATGATGCCTTAAAGGCAAAGCAAGCGTAATCCTAAGCAAGGTATTAGAAGATGAGAAAGATAAGTAAGGCAAAAGGGCATAACACGGTCATGGCCATTGGCATTATGCTGTTTGGGTTTGTCGCCGCGCCCTTCGCAATCGATGTCCCGACGTATTTCGCCGTGCAACAGCAGCTTCAGACTGCGGTAGACGCTGCCGCCCTGGCAGGCGCCGCTAAGCTCCCCTACGGGGAATCCCGCGCCGAACGCGCCGCATACGCGGTTGCCCAGGAAAACCATGTGCAGGGCAAATCCCTGGAAGCATCCCAACTGACTTACAGTTACCAAGGCGCTAATATGGGCGTGCGCGGCCAGGTGGATATGCCGACCGTGACGCATAAGATGCTGTGCGCGCTTGGGCTCAACGGCTCCGTTAAAAACGATGAAAAGAAAAAGTTGAATGAGCGGACCGGGCAGAAAAATACCAGCGCCGGCGGCAGTGATGGAAACCATTGCAACGGCCTGCTGGTGACGGCCGATGCCCGCGCCGTTCCCGCAGCCCGGGATACGATTCTGGTCATCGACACATCCAGCTCCATGGATGATTTGGGCAACAACCGGCCCTTTGCGGATGTGCGGACGGCGGCACATGCCTTTGTGGATGAGCTGGCCGCAATGCGCAGCCAAAACGTGGATCGCATCGGCCTGGTACAGTTCAACCAAACCTCAAAGTTGGAATCCGGCTTGATTTCGCAGGATGAGTCGCCCCGTTACTCGCTCATCAAAAGCAAGCTGAACAGCTTAAAACTATTCTCCGGCTCCGGCTGGAACACGAACTACGAAACCGGCCTGAAAACCGCCGTGGACGAACTGGAGAAAAGCGGTCGCAAAAACTCCGTCAAAACCGTTATCTTCCTCACGGATGGTTTGCCCAATACGCCTGGCCCCTCGGATTATTACCTGTACAGCCGGAGCGAACCCTATAAAAAATGTACCGATATCGTGGAAAACTCCCCGGAAGTGAGGGCGCTGTGCAAACCCAACAGCAAAGGGCAAACCGTCTGTCCCAAGCTGCCTTCGCCGGAGATTAAATCCAGCATGATTTCCAGCTCCGCCCAAAGCTGCGCGCTCAAATACACGGATCATATGACCAACGTGTTGAAGGCGCAGGCCGATCGGGCCAAGAGCCTGGATATCACCATCCACACCATTTCCATAACGGATAAGTCCCGGCCGGACAATGCGCACGAGGTGCTGCGCCGGATGATCAAAGACGACAAGTGGGATCCGAAACTGTTGGAGTATATGGCCAACACCACCGAGGGTGAGCAGTTCGAATCCGCCAATTACGACAGCTACCGGATCCGCCAGATCTTCGAAACCGTCGCCAAAGACATCCGCGTCGTCCTCTCCAAATAATTTAACTTATTGGAGAGGGTCGGTGCAGGGCAGGAACAGGCCCTGCGCAACCAGCACACGCTGAAAACGATCAGACACATCAACTTTACCTTTCTACTGGGTGTTTCGAGGTAACGTCTCAATTCACAACTAAACCGCGAGAAAGCGCATCGCAGCCAGCGAACCCTTTCTCGCCTTTTCCTTTTGAAGGGACGCCATTTCTGCGTTTCCTCTTCGTCTGGCTGCCCGGAACATGCTATGCTGTAACCGCCTGCTTACAGCCTTGTACAAACCCATTATGAAAACGCGTTACTACTTCCTCATCCTTGGCATCGTCATTGTGGCGATTATTGCATTGGCCGTTTATAACCGCATGCAGCCGGAGCCGGTGCAGGCCTACCAGGTTAACCGAAAGGACACGGTGTTAACCATTACCGTAACCGGCGAAGTGCGAGCGAATAGAATCATCAACATCAACTCGCCGGACGCGGCGCGCATCCAAAGCATCGCGGTGGATGACGGCGATCGTTTCCCGGCGGGCCAAGTGCTGGCTACGCTGGAGCAGGCCGAAGTGGAAGGGAATATTGCCCGCGCCCGGGGAGAAGTGGAGCGGGCCAGGGCTGCCCTGCAATTCCAGGAGCAGGGCACCCGGCAGGAAGAGATCCGAAGGCTACAGGCCCAGCTTAACGAATCCCGTGCTGCTGTTTCCAGGGAGCAGGCGCTACTTGGGGCAGCCCAGGCGGAGCAGCAGGAAGCCGCCAACGAGGCCCAGCGCCAGCGCAGTCTGTTCGAGCGCGAATATGTGTCGCGGCAAACACTGGATCAGGCGCTTGCTCGCGAGCGGACGTTGGCGGAACAAGTAAATGCCCGCCGAACCGAAGTGAATATGGCCCACGCCAGGGTTAAGCAAGTGGCCGCGGAACTGGCCCGTGCCCAAAGCGGCCCCACCCAGGCGGAGATCGCCCAGGCCCGCGGGAGCCTTCAGGCAGCCCAAGGTGCCCTTTCCACGGCGCAATCCAAGCGCGGTGACCGGGTTCTGATCAGCCAGTTTCCCGGCCTGGTGGTAAAACGCCTGTTGGAGCCCGGCGAAACCGTGACCCCTGGCCAAGCCATTCTGCGCGTTATCAACCCGACCTCTCTGGAAGTGGTGGCCTTTGTGGAGGAAGCCGACCTGGCCCGCGTCTCCGTTGGGGATACCGCTTACGTGGTGCTGGATGCCCTGCCCGATGAAACGCTGAAAGGCCAGGTGAGGGAAGTGGGCGAGGAAGTAAATGCGGAGAACGGGACCATCGAAGCCAAAATTGCCCTGGACGCGGAAGCTTACGCCAAGCTGAAGGGCCTGGCCCTGCGCCCCGGTATGACGGCCGATATCAACATCCTGGCTGCCACCATTAAAAAGGCCATTCTTGTGCCCACATCCGCAGTTACGCGGGAGGATGGGCGCAGCGTGGTCTACCGGTTCAACGGGGCGCAACTACGCAAGCAACGCATCAAGGCCCAACGCGTCTCCACAAATTATTATGTCGTTCTCTCCGGCCTCCAGCCCGGTGACTGGATTGCCGAGCTGGCCAGCCCGGATCTGCTGGAGAAAAAGCGCGTCAAGCCCAAGGTTAAGCAACCCCAACCGTAAAGGCCGACCCATGCGTCTGTCCACCATCCCACTGGAACTGTATATCGCCTGGCGTTACATCAAGGCCAACATCAAGCAGTCCTTTATCGTGATGCTGGCCGTGGGGATTGGCGTGGCGCTTATTATCTTCATCCCGTCGGTCAATATGAGCTTTTATGACCGCATGCTCAACCGTGCTGTCGAGAAATCGCCCCATATCGTGGTGACGCGGGAGATGAAGACACGGGAGCGCAACACCCAATTGCTTCGGGAGCGTTACCCGAAGGCGGAAGACGTTCGGCTCTCGGACAAGACGTTAAACCGGAAGCGCAATATCCTGGCCTACCGCACCGTGATGGAACAGTTGCTGGATATTCCCGGTATGGCTTCCGCCGCGCCCTTTGTCCAGGAGAATGTGATTGCCGTGCGCGGGAGCAAGGTGATGGGCGGGACGCTGCAAGGCATCGTGCCGGAGCTGGAGCAGCAGATCTCCAAGGTGGCGGACGATATGGAAGAAGGCAGCCTGTCCGATCTTCAGGGAAACCGGGTTATCCTTGGGTGGCGTCTGGCGGATGAACTGGGCGTGGATATCGGCAGCCGCATTCAACTGGTCACCTCCCAAGGTAATCGCAGCTTCAAAGTTATCGGCACGCTCAACTCCGGCCTTTACCAAAAGGATTACGGCACGATCCTGACCGATCTCAACGCGGCGCAGAAACTCCTCGGCATGTCCAACGAGGTGACCGGGATTGGGTTGAAGGTGGAGGATGTTTACAACGCGGACAAAACGGCGCGACTCATCCATAACATGTACGGCTTCAAGGCGGAGAGCTGGATGGAGCAGAACAAGCTGCTGCTGGACGAACTCCAGAGCTTTCGGGTGATTATCGGCTTTATCGACTTTATGATCGTCTTTGCCGCCGCCTCCAGTATTACCAGCATCCTTATTATGATCGTGAGTTCCAAGTCACGCGAAATCGGCATTATGAAGGCCATGGGGACGTCGCAATGGCAGATTATCCGGCTGTTTATGATCCAGGCGATATTCCTCAGCCTTTTGGGGGCTGCTTTTGGCATCCTGGGCGGGTTCGGCATTATCGAGCTTTATAATGCCACGCCATACGCCCGCGCCGAAACCGCTTACGGCTTCTCCATGGAGCCGGCGCAGATCGATCCGGGCTTTACGCTGATGGCCGTCATTTACGCCATGATCAGCAGTTTTCTCGCCAGCTTTATCCCGGCTTGGCAAGCCGGGCGGCTCAACCCGGTGGAGGCTATCAACAAGTGATGGCTCAGAAAGGCACCCTGCTCCAAACGATTGGCCTGATGAAGGTGTATCCCGGCATCCAGCCCGTGTATGCCGTCAACGACATCAACCTGACGATTCGCCATGGTGAGTTTATCAGCATTATCGGCCCCAGCGGATCCGGGAAAAGTACGCTGATGAACCTGCTGGGTCTGCTGGATGCCCCCACCGGCGGCCGCCTGGAGTATTTAGGTACCGATACGGCGCAATGGAAGGAACACCAGCGATCGGATTTTCGCAACAACCAGATTGGTTTCATCTTTCAGGCCCACCTGTTGCTGCCGGAGTTTACCGCGCTGGAAAATGTCCTGATGCCCTGCCGAATTGGGAATAATCTCACCCGGGAGCGCATCGAGCGCGCCAAGGAACTCCTGGATCGAATCGGCTTGGGCGACCGCATGGAACACCTGCCCAAGGAACTCTCCGGCGGGCAGAACCAGCGTGTGGCCATTGCCCGCGCCCTGATCAACACCCCGCAAATCGTGTTCGCCGATGAGCCCACCGGCGCGCTGGACTCTAAAACCGGCCTGGCCGTTTACAGCCTGATGCGGGAAATCCACCAGGCTGAGGGCGTCACCTTCATCATCGTGACGCACGAGCCCAACCTTGCCGAACGCTCCGACCGCATTATCAGCATCCTCGACGGCCGTGTCCAGTCCGACACCCTTAGAACACCCACCCAAACCTGATCATTCCCACGTTGTAAGTGAATAGCATTATATTTTGCCGACAAGGGAATCTCATTCCCTGGCCGAGCGCCGCCGCACAGCCGCAAGCG
>CALAJO010000093.1 GCA_937922745.1 uncultured cyanobacterium | reverse complement strand
GATGAGTTCTAGATTTAAAAACCGCACCAAACTTTAAGCAAGCGGGGGGGGGTAACCATTAGATATACTCCTATTACTTAACGTAGGGCATTTCATCTTTTGAAAAGAGATCGCCACCAGGGCCAGCATAGAGCCTGTAACTATTTGGCGTTGAGCAGCTCAGGGTGGTTGCTATTGCGACTATATTCCTTGCGAATTGGATTAGGCTCTCGCTGCGGTTCCTTATATATTGGCTACCATTTCCATTGATTCCCTGAAAGTTAGCTCCGTCTGGGCCTATATCTACGCTCCCCCCCCGGTATTTCAGGAAGAGCTTCTCGGAGATATTTAAGCTGTGAGGAAACCCCTGGCTCACTGCCCCAACGAGCATAAAAGCCATCATTAAACTTAGGGGACGCGCCAAACCGAACAGGTATCATTTATATATTCCTTTTCAATCACATGGGTTAATGTTACGGAATTACTAATACTAAAGCTGTGAAAAGTCAAAATTGCTATTTGAGGCTACGGAAAGGTTGTGTTAAAAACAAGCTTAGTAGCGGTTTTGGGTCATTTTAAATTCGTCTTTAAAATCTGAAACATGTTTAATCTTGTTTGGCCCGGATCGGGCACATTAAGCCCTGCAAAGAAACCATATCGCCTGAGAGTGTAGGCCAAGGCCATGCTTTGCACCTGCTGGTTCACTCTCTCAAGTCCCTGATACCAAGCCCGCAGAATACCCTATTTCCAAGCGGCAAACACATGCTCCGCCCAGGCTCTGACTTTGGCATACGCCTTGTTGAGCGCCTTTTGCCGAGGGGGCAGTTCTGGTGTTGGCTCTCCCTTTTTACCCCGTTGGCGTTTGTAGAGAATGCGTGTTTTGATGCCTTTCAGCTTGTACCGGTGTCCTGCATAGACACTGTCAGCATATAGAAGGTTCTCATCCCCTTTGAGCGAATCCTCCTCTCTTAACGCTTTCCTCTATTTCAATCTCTTCAGCTCATGCACAACCTTTTTCCGTGCCCTCATTACTTAATCTTCTGTGCAATCTGCATCAGGCATTCCAGCGTTTCTTCGTAGGAGATGTTTTCATCCACGCTTTGCTTGAGGAAGAGATCAATGGCTTCCTTTAACTGGATGGCCTGATCCAGCTTGGTGTTGGTGCCTTTTACATACGCGCCGATACTGATGATGTCTTCCGACTTTTTGTACGTGGCCATCAAGTCCCGAATCTTTCCGGCGGCCTGGCGGTGTTCCGGGGAGGTAATCTGCATCATCAAACGGCTAATGGAGCCCAGGACATCCACAGCAGGAAAGTGGTTCTGGTAGGCCAACTCACGGGATAGCAGGATGTGACCATCCAGCAGGCCCCGCACCGTATCGGATACCGGCTCGTTAAAATCATCCCCTTCGACCAGTACGGTATAAAGCCCGGTAATGGAGCCTTGCTCCCCGGTGCCGGCCCGTTCCACCAATTTGGGCAGAAACGCGAAGACACTGGGCGTATAACCTCGGCTGGTTGGCGGCTCGCCAACGGACAAGCCCACTTCCCGAAGGGCCATAGCCACACGGGTCAAGGAGTCCAACATCAGGAGAACATTTTTGCCTTGTGCCCGGAAATACTCCGCAACGGCCGTGGCGACCAAAGCCGCTTTAATCTTCATCAACGCCGGCTGCTCGGAGGTGGAGGCGACCACCACGGAGCGCTTAATCCCTTCCGGGCCCAACGCATCCTCAATGAATTCCTTAACCTCGCGGCCCCGTTCGCCAATCAGCGCAATGACGTTCATGTCCGCTTCCGTATTGCGTGCCATCATGCCCATCAGCGTACTTTTCCCAACACCGGATCCTGCAAAGATGCCAACTCGCTGCCCCTTGCCGACAGTCGTAAAGCCGTCAACCGATCGAACCCCCAGGTTGAGGCGATCATGAATGGGCTTACGCGTTAAGGGCGATGGCGGCTCACCTGCAACCGACCGGTTTTCCCAGCAAATAATCTCACCGCGGTTATCCAGCGGGTTTCCCAGGCCATCAATTACGCGGCCCAAAAGGTTTTCCCCCACAGGAATCTGGAAATCGTGGCCGGTATTAATCACCCGGCAACCAGGGCCAAGGGCGCTCAGTTCGCCAAAGGGCATCAGCAGGAGCTTACCGCTTTTAAAACCCACCACTTCCGCCGGGAGCAGCGCTGCATTCGGTTGATCCGGGTACAGAAAGCAGAGGTCGCCAATACGGGCCTTAGGGCCGCGAGACTCAATTACCAGCCCAACGATTTCTTCTATCCGGCCCACTTCCTGGTAAGGGAACTGCTTGTCCAGTGCCGCCTCAATGGAGCCCAGATCAAGCATCTTCCGTTTCCTCTCCGGTTTCGGCGAGCATGGGCGCTAATGGCAATGCGTCTACCACTTCCGCTACAGGCACTTCCTCGGCCTGGATGAGAGGAGAATCCGCTATTGCGGGTAAAGGTTCAGGTTCCTCTGCCGGGGCTTCCAGCAAGGCCTGGGCTTGGGGCGCGATGGTCGTTAAGTAAATTTCTGCCTGTCGCTCCGGGGAAATATCAAAGCTGCACTCCACGTTCTCCAAAATCAGATCCGTAGGGCTGCAGGTCATATCCGGTTGCAGGATGATGCGGTGCAGGTTGTGAAAGAGGTCTTGCATCTCCGGGCACACTTCTTTCAATGCTTTCAGCGTTTCCGGGTTCATCAGGATTTTGGCCGTCCCGGTGCTTTCAATCCGTTCCGCCGCTGCCTCAATCATATCGACCAAGTGTTGCGGCCGGGTTTGCAATTCCTGCCGAAGCACGCGCTTCAGGATCAAATCCAGCATGTTGGCCAGTTGCAACTGCCGCTTTTGCAGGATTTGCCGCTCGGCCTGGTAGGCTTTCTCCAGCACTTGTTCCGCCGTAATGAGCTTATCCGCGGATTCCTGCACAATTTGCGTAAAGCCTTCCTGCAATCCCGCCTGGAAGCCTTCCTCGTAACCTTTCTGAAGCATGGCGTTACGCTCTTCCTCTTCAATCCGGCCGGCACGCTCCTGTGCCGCAGCCAGAATCTCCTGGGCCTGGCGCTGTGCGTCTTGCACAATACGTTGCGCCTCCAGCTCCGCGTTTTCCATGGTCTTCAGCGCAATGGCTTCCATTTGCAGGGCTTTGTGGTTCTCCAGCACAAAGTTTTCGTTCAGCACAACGGGCTCACCCAGGCTGGCCTGCTTGAACATGTTCTGCTTTTTAACGCTGGCGGGCTTCTGGCTATTCAATGAAGTCTTCCTCTTCGGCGCCGCGCGCGATGACAATCTCGCCTGCGGCCTCCAGCGCACGGATGACACCTACAATATAGGTCTGCTTCTCCTGTACATCACGGGAACGGACAGGGCCCATGTATTCCATGTCCTCCTGTAGCATCGCCGAGGCGCGCTCAGACATGTTCTTGAAGATTTTCTCCTTCACGGCATCGACAGAGCCTTTGAGCGCGAGCGCCAGATCCTTGGTTTCCACCTCACGCAGCACACGCTGAATGGATCGATCTTCCAGGGTCACGATGTCCTCGAAGACGAACATCAGCTCGCGCACCCGGAAGGCTGTTTCCGGATCCTGCATCTCCATTTCGTCCAGAATGACTTTCTCGGTTGAGCGATCGCTGCGGTTGAGAATTTCCGCCAGGATTTCCACCCCGCCGGACTTGGTAAAGTCGGCCGTAACGACGGAGGAAAACTTATTTTCCAGGATGCGCTCGACTTCCCTCAGGATTTCCGGGTTGGTGCGATCCATGGTCGCAATCCGGCTGGCGACTTCCACCTGCATTTCCGGATTAAGCGCACTGAGAATGGCGGCGCTGTTTTCCGGCTTCAGGTAGGCCAGCACCAGCGCAACCATCTGCGGGTTTTCGTGCTGAAAGGAAGCCGCCAGCTGGGCCGGGTCGGCGTTGTTGAAGAAGTCGAACGGGTTGGTTTGGAGCGAGGCCACCAGGTGATCCAGAATCGAATCGGCGCGGCTGGAGCCATAAGCCGTTTCCAAAATCGTTCTGGCGTAAGCTACACCACCACTGGCCAGGTAGTCGCTGGCCTGGAACAGCACATAGAACTCTTCCAGCAGCTTGGTAATCATTTCGTGGTCCAGCTTTTGCATGGAGGCAATCTCCAGTGCAATATGCTCCACTTCCGATTCGTCCTTGATATGCTTCATCACCTCGGAGGCGCTTTTGGGCCCCAAGGCAATCAGTAAGGCCGCCACTTTCTGGGCGTTAGTCATGGTGCTTAAGGTGAGTTGCCCGCTCGGCATAACGTTCTCTCTCTCCAGGCCGTTATCTCATCGTATCCGGTATCGTCCAATGGGGGGCGGGGTTTAAAGAACCCCTGGGATTGTTTAAAACCGCTTCATAAATACCTGTTCCAGCGGGTTATGGGTTGGCGCCGGGGAGTTATCCGCCACAACCGGCTTGGTTTGAATAGTGCGAATCTGGCTATTCTCCTGAATTACGGCAAATGTCTTCTTCTCATTAACCCCGTAGGTCGCTCGCTTAAACAAGCTCATCTGCGGCTCAATCACAATCACACCTCTACTCTTCTTCTTTACACTCATTCAGGCTGGTTCAAACTGCCTGACAAAAAGTTAGATGCCTTATTTGGCTTTTTATTATGGCCGAGCGCCACGGCGTAGCCGCAAGCGAGGCCAAAAACAAACTGGGGAGGGTGCAGGGAGGAAACGGCCCTGCGCCAGCCAACAAACTTGGTAAACCTGTATCTCTATAACCCATTGTCCTACATTTCCTTCATATAGGTAACCAACACGCGAGCCGCCTCAGCTGGATCTTTCGTAACCATGGAGTTGATAGACTCGCGCATATGTTCAATTTCCGGATCCAGCTTGGCCTCCAGCGCCGGGATGGAGGAGGTGCCCAGCAACGGTTGCGACTCATCCGGGAGGGCCGCATACTCGTCGTCCGCCTCAATCAGTTCGCCATCCACCGGGCGGCGCAGCAACTTATAGAAGATAAACAGGGCTGCAATCGCCAGGACAAAGATGCCGCCAAGCTGCGCCAGGGAGATGATGAGTTCTTTCTGGTTGGTTTCCTTCAAAATGTCCATGGACTGGTTCTTCTGATCCTGAAGTTCTGGGGAGAATTGAAGGCCGCTGACGGTGACGGTATCGCCGCGGGCCAGATCCAAACCGCTGGCGGAAACCACCAGGTTGGTCAATTCCTTGGACTGGCTATCCGTCAACACCTTGTTGACGACGACCGCAACAGACATCCGCTCGACCGTGCCGGGAGCATGGACAATGGTTTTTTCTTCGCTGGAAATCTCATAGTTAGTGGTTACTTGCTGATTCTGGTAGTTGGAGCCTTCCGCACCCTGGCCTTCTGGTTCTTCCGTGGTGTAGGTAGGCACGTTGGAGGCGGCGCCGGGTTCACCTTGTTCAACCTGCTTCTTCTTATCCTTGCCGGCATAGGTTTCCGTATTCTGTTGCACACTCACCGGGATGCCGGTCGGGTTATCGGCGGTGCCGCCGGAAGGGATGAAGCGTTTGATTTTGGATTCCGTGCGATCAAAGTTCATCAGGGCGCTTACTTTGACAACAGCGTTGTTGGGGCCAACCACCGCGGTCAGCATTTCGGAAATGTCCTTGGCCTTCTGCTTCTCGAAAGTCAGGCGCATGTTGTCGGCCTCGCTGGAGCCGGTACCCCCTTGGGCCGTTGTAACCTCATCCGAGAGGGTATTGCCCATGGAATCCGAAAGGGCTACATTTTGCGGAAGTAAACCGGGAACGGAACTGGCAACCAGCTTTTTAACGGTATGCACCTGTTCCGGCTTCAACCGGAAGCCGGGCTCCACAATTAACATAACGGAAGCGGTCGGTTCCACCTTTTCATCGCTGAAGAGAGAGTTTTCTCCCTGGGCCAGGATAACGCGGGCCTTCTTGATGCCCTGGATTTTTTCGAGCGTGTTGACCACTTCATCGCTGATGATCTTCTGGTCATACTTCTTTTGCTGCCAGTCGGTCATCCCGAAAGGGAGAGAACTCAAGCTGCCGAAACCCAGGGTCTTGTCACTTTTAATCAGGTCTTCCTGAAACACGCCCAGACGAAGCTCTTCCTTTTTGCTGCGGGGAACCAGGATAGTGGTGCCGTTCTCCGCCAGTTTGTACGGAATGCCCTGCTGCTTGAGGTTATGGACAACCGCCGCGGCATCGGACTCTTCCAGGCCGGAAAGCATCACGTCATAATCTTCCTGGGAGTGGTTGAAGAAGAAAAACACGATAATGACGGCGGCAATGCTGAGTGTGCCCAGCAGAATACGCTGATTAAAGCTCAGATTGCCCCAGGTATCTTTCACTTTGTTCAGTTGATCTTTCACGCTGCACCATCCTGTTTGTCACTAATAACGCTCAAGGCGAGGCACAACACGGCCCCTTCGATTAGAAACCGCTTACACATTCATCCGGCTCACTTCCTGGTAAGCCTGCACCATCTTGTTCCGGATCTGCATGGTTAGTTCCAGGGCCAATTGGGCGCGTTCCGTAGCTATCATCACCTGGTGAAGCTCCACCGGCCCGCCGACAGCGTAGGTCTGCACGGAGCTTTCGGCGCTTTTCTGCAATTCGTTCACCTGGCTCAGGTTGTCTTGCAACATCTGGCCAAAGGTTTCCAAAACCTTGCCGGGTGTTGATGCCACGGGATCCGGTTTGGAGGCAGGCCCTTTATCTTGAAGCTGTTTTAGTGCAATCTCTGCGCCGATATTTGCTAGGTCCACGCAATCAGTCTCCGTTGGTTACCTAAATTTCCAATGCCGCTCTGCCGAAAGCCTTCGCTGCCTGGATGGAACTGACGTTGGCTTCGTAAGCGCGGGTGGCAGCAATCATATCCACCATCTCCGTTACCGGGTTAATGTTGGGCAGGGTGACATACCCGTCTTCGTTAGCATCCGGGTGGGAGGGGTCGTAAACCTGTTTCAAGGGGGTTTTGGTGTCCTCGCTAATGGCGGTCACCTTCACGCCGGTGCCCTCAACCGTGCTGTGGCTGATGGAGGCTTTGAGCGTGGGGACACCGTTTTGCATCGTCACGCGGGTGGGGCCATCCTGCATCAGGCTGGACGGGCGCATGCTGAAACTCCCGGCCCCCTGGCCCATCTGCTGCTGGAGAATCGGCGCAAAAACCACGTTGCGTTTGCGATAAGCCCCCACAGAGCCATCGGCCTGGCGGGTGGTGTTAATATTGGCAAGGTTGCTGGCAATGACATCCAGCCGCAGGCGCTGGGCCGACATTGCAGAGGCGCTGATATCATAAGCGTCCATCTATTAAAGCCCTCCACCTTTGATGACATCGCGCAGGAGATTAAAGGATTTGCCTTCGATACGGCTAAGTGCGGTGTACCGCTCAGCGTTCTTGGCCATTTGCGCCATCTGGTTTTCAATATCCACGCCGTTTTTGTCGTAACGGTACAAAAATTGGCTTCGTTCGATCAAAGCGCCGTTGCTTGCCCCATGGCCGGTTTGCCCGGCGCTGGGGTGCGGGTTGATATGGAAGCCATGGCTGGTTTTAAGGCTTCCCGGCGGAAGAAACCGGGAAATGCCACCCGGATTGTTCTCGGCCTCGATGGCCTCTTTCAGCGTGCCTTCAAAGGCAACGTGCATGCTCTTGTAGCCGGGGGTTTCCGCATTGGCAATGTTACTGGCAATGGCCGTATGGCGTTTGGCATGGCCATCCAGCGCCTTGGCAACCACACGGGAAGCTTGTGTGCTGATTAAATCCATATCGGTCTTCTCACCCTAACCATGCTTCTCTCACTCTCTACCTCACTTTAAGGCACGGCGGGGGGTGTTTACCTCATCTGCGCAGCGTAACTTGCCCTTAAAAACTCCCTTGGCTGGAGGAGTTTTGGGAGAAAATGCTCAACTTTTCACATTTCCGGACGAAGTGCTGCCGCATCCACGCATGCAAGATCAGCCCCATCAGCTTAATGAATGCTATACAGGCATTGGTTTTTATTGCAACATGTCATGTCAGCTTTAAGGGGTGGTTGTGTTGAGATTGGAATCCGTTTCTCCAATAAGACTGTTGCCTGGGCCAATGCACAAAGCAAAATCGGCCAGTCTTTTATTTGCACCAAATCAAGCCGATGCGTATATCAGCCGCAGCGCCCGGTTTGGCCAATTCCAGGCGGATGGGGCCGTTTTAAACCAGCAATATCGGCATGCACTTAAACTGGTAAGCCAAGGTAAGGCCAAAGCGTTGGCCGAAGCTTTGCTAAAGCTGGAACTGGAAGATCGCGAAATTGTGATGGGCTTATTATGCGCCCCGGCGGGCAGCACGCCAGAAGAGAAAAAAGTCGTGGCGCAGGTGATTGCGCAACTGGTGCAGCCCAACAAAAAAACCAACGAAGACACTCGCTTTACGCAACTGTATCTCCTGCATGCGCTGATATCGGATAATCACCAGGATAAGGCACTCGTAAGGCAATTGCTGAATATCGCCGTGAGCTTGCCCACTAGTATCGCACTGATTGAGCGGCTGGAGCAAACCCGGAAACGCTATAGCATGCTGGAGCTGGCTTCTAAAAAAACCAACTTCTTTCGCCAAGCCAATTGAACAGAAAAGATGTCCCGTTTGGGAATCCCGTTGTTCTGGAGTTTTACAAAGGGATTATTGATATCCACTACTCGCAACTCAAAGATGCGGCGCAAGACGCTTGGCCATGGGTGCGGATGGGAGACAGGGATGCGTTGGCCCAGCTAAAGGCATCTTGGCACCCTGAGTTATTCGAATCGGTGGTGGGGGTTTTAAATGTTGCCATCGAGAGACTTCGGTTTTGCAGGCTTGCGGTTAACAAACATCAGGGCGGGCAACTTGCCGGCATCCTCAATGGCTTGGACAACCCGGCTTTTGACTTGGTGTTGACCTCGCTGATAACGCAACCGAACCGGGAACACCAGCAAACCCTCATCCAGTCGCTACCGGCTTTGGACAATAAAAAACCAATTCCCGGCGAAACCTTGACCCGTTTTCAATATGCCCTGCTCAACCTGACCCAATATTTAACAGCCACCCCTGCAGGTAAAAAGCAACTGGACAAAATAGCGCAAGTCATTCTCGAAATGCCTCGTTCCAAACCCTTGGCAGATGCGTTAAACCAGTTGACGGCGGTAACAAAGGAAACGCCGGAACAGCATGCCTTTTTTCAGGAACTGCTGCCGAAATGGCAAACCACTATCCATTCCCGGGAAAATGCGCCCTATTTTGCCCTGCTCTCCAAAGCCAAGGGCTTCCTTGGCCGAGAAGACCTAAGCGGGTTTGCCCGCTGGTTTGGCAATATTAAAGGCTACGCCGCCGGTATCCTAACTGATATGATTTGCGATCCGCTATACCTGACGCATCAGGAACGGCTCCAGGCAGCCCAAGCCATCACAAACCTGGAGGAAGACGAGTTCGATCCTCAAAACTCTATTCGGCTGTATTGGGTAGAACGGTTGGTTCTGCAAGACCCACAAAACAAAGACCTCCTGCAAGCCGTTTTGCAGCAAGTTAAAGCCATGCCAAGCTCACCGGACGTGATTGAAGCTTTAACCTGGCAATCCGTGCAGGATGAGGCGCGTTCAACCGAATCAGCACGACATTTCTATGAAACCGCCATAGAGTACCACGCTAACAGATTGCAAAGCCAAGCATAACAAAGGTTTCAAAATTTCCTTTCAGACCAGGCAATCTAATCCGCTGCCCGGTTTTTATAGGGGGGAGCAGTATCCTTATGATGAAAATACGAGAAGATGAGATGAAGGTGTTTCATTTCCCCGCGATAACCCAATCCTTCAGAACAAAACAGAACGAACGAAGCCATTTTTTCGAACTCCATAGGGCGATGACAGATAATAAGGCTGTTTTTGGAGCCAGTTCCCAAACTATGGAAATCACAAGCCAGGAATATATCAAACATATTTTAAGCTTGGCCGAGCAAGGGAACACAGCAGAAGTTTCTAACCAAATAACTTATATAGCCCAGAGGCAGCAACCCGAATGCCTAGGAAAGGTAATAGAGGGAATTTCTAAAGCAAAACATCTCCAGCAAAAACTATCCCTAGCTAAGGCTATTGCATTGCTCTGGAAGGAGTATAAAATCGATCCGGACCTTAGGTTACAAGTTCAGCTTCATCTTGCGCACAACTTATTTACTCAAAGTGAGAATGAGCCCGCTGTTTTAGAGTCCGTTGAGCAAAGCGTATTAAGTATCCCCACTACCAAAGGGCTTTTACAACGCTTATCGGTGCTTATTGATAAAACCAGACCCAAGAAATCTAATACCTCATTAATCCATGAGTTTTACCAGGAGATGCGAACTCATCACCAGAATCGTTTTAATCGAATGGTTAAGGACGTGCTTGAGGGAAAAGAACAGGATGATCGCAGTATGCTTTTAGATATATTAGGCGAATTGCATCCACAGGAAGCAAAAGATGTACAAAGTTTCATTAGCAATCCCGCTGCCTGGCCCGAACAGGAGAGGCAAATGTTCAGATATCAGGAAGATGCAGGGCAATTACGGTTAATAGATAGAGGTGCATTCAAAACAACGTTTAAACATGCTGTTGATTTAGTTGATAAGGCTGAAATGGATAAATTTTCGAAACTCCTAAATGCTCAAAAACAAAGTAAATTGAGGCTCTTAGCCAAGCAATTAATTGGAGAGTCTAACATACGGTATACTGCAGCACTTATCACAATTTTGCCTGCATTAGACGTAATACCACCTGATGGCAAACAACAAGCTTCAACTTTAGAAACGGTATTGTCCCTACTGGGCAGCCAATGTTTTTCCTCTCTGTCTAGTCAGAAAGTTATTTTACCTGAACTTTATGAGCGCGTGCTTACCTTAAAACCTGCGACTGAAATTGATACGATTTTATATAATTTGGCACACCAAGAAGATGTTCCTCCCTTATTTAACGAGTTTTTCAGGAACATGCTTGTTATACGCCGCTCATAGTAGCGGTTACTAATTGCACTATTTGCTTTGGATGCGTTGGGCGATTTGTTCTTTCAGCACTTTTTTGATGATTTTGCCAGTGGCGTTTTTGGGGAGTTCCGCCATCACTTCCACTTTGCTCGGAATGTAAGAAGCGGAAAGATGCTCGCGGCAAAAACGGATGATGTCTTGCGGGGTGGCGGATTGCTCCTCTTTAAAGCTCACAATGGCCAGGATGTCTTCGCCCAGCCGCTCATCCGGGATGCCGATCACGGCCGCTTCCTTAATGGCCGGGTGGCTGTAGAGTACGGCTTCGATGCTCTGCGGGGCAATGTTCTCACCGGCCTTGATGATGAGATCCTTCTTGCGGCCGCCGGAGATGAACAAGTGGCCTTCCGCATCCAGATGTCCGAGGTCGCCGGTTTTGAGCCAGCCGTCTTCGGCGAATACGGTCTGGGTTTCTTCCGGCAGGTTATAATAGCCGCTCATCACGTTATCCCCCTTCACCAGGATTTCCCCTGTTTCGCCGACCGGACAGGGAGCGCCCTCGTCGCTGACGATTTTAACCTGCACATTCGGCAGCGGGATGCCCACACAACCGGGAATGCTGCCCGTCTTGGGGTCATTGAGGGTGAGTACGGGAGAAGTTTCCGTCATGCCGTAGCCTTCAATCACCGTGGTATTAAGGGTGGCTTCGATTTTTTGCAACAGCGGCGCAGGCAGGCTGGCGCCGCCCGAGATGCAGAGCCGTAAGTGGGGAACCGAAACGCCGCCTTGGCGGGCAATCAGCTCCAGCAGAATGGTAAAGAACGTGGGCACCAGCGGCAGCATCGTGGCTTTTTCCTCAATCACCGCCTCCAGGATGCTGCGCGGATGAAACTTGGGAACCAGAATGAGCGTTCCTGCCTTGACGATGGCCGCCAGGGCAATGATTAGCCCATAGGCGTGGAACATGGGCAGCGCCAGCACGAGGCGCTCCTCACCAAATTCCACAATGCCCAAAAAGCCTTCCAGGTTCGCCATAATATTCTTTTCGGTCAGCATCACGCCTTTGGGATGGCCTGTTGTGCCGGACGTATATAAAAGAAAGGCCAGTTCGGTATCCTCTGTGTGGGCCATGGTAACCGGAGGGTGATTTTGCTCGATCAACTGCTGATAGGACAACTGCTGGTGCGCCGCTTCCGTGTCGCCAACAATCACAAAGCGCAGCGGCACATGTTGCAGATGGGCATAGAGGCTTTGATCAATGATAACCAGCTTCATCCCGGAGTTTTGAACAACGAAAGCAATATCTTGCGGCAGCATCTGGATATTGATAGGGGTAATAACCGCGCCCAGCTTGCGCAAGGCAAAAAAGGCTACAAGAAATTCCTTTTGGTTGTATAGCATTAAACCAACGCGATCGCCTTTGGCAATGCCTTGGGCGGCCAATGCAGCGGCCAGGCGATCGACTTGCGCCAGGTATTGCGCATACGTCCAACGGGTTTCCCCTTCCACCACGGCTTCCACCTGGGGAGTTTGTGCCTGGTGCTGTTGTAGGTACTGGTACAATCTGCTCATCTATCCGGCATCCTCTGCTTCCAATACGGCCCTAAGTTTACCATGATGACGGTTGAGCAGGGCATGGGTTTCATCGTACCCAACGTTTTTAACATGCATAATGATAGCGGTCTTGACTTGCCAGTGGGCTTGTTCCAACAGCTTTTCCGCTTCTGAGGGAGAAATATTCGCCAGATGGGAAACCAGCCGGACGGCGCGCTTTTGCAGCTTCAAGTTGGTTGGGCGAACATCCACCATCAGGTTGCGGTAGGTCTTGCCCCAGGCAATCATTGCCCCGGTCGTAATCATGTTTAAAATCAATTTCTGAGCGGTTCCCGCCTTCATCCGGGTGGAGCCAGCAATGACTTCCGGCCCGACTTCGGCAATCATAGCCACGTCGGCAGCCTGAGCCAAGGCGCTCCCCGCATGGCAGGAAATGGCGCCCGTGAAGGCCCCGGCCTCTTTAGCCGTTTGAATAGCGTTCACAACATACGCTGCGCCCCCGCTGGCAGAAATGCCGATAACCACATCATGGCGGGTTACATTGAGATCCAGGATAGCTTGCCGGCCTTGCTCCGCGGAATCTTCCGCGCCTTCCACCGCCTGGGTCAGGGCAATATTTCCACCGGCAATCACGCCTTGAACCAATTGAGGCTCGACGCCATACGTCGGCGGGCACTCGGAGGCGTCCAGCACGCCAAGGCGACCGCTGGTGCCGGCCCCAACATAATACAGATGTCCGCCCTGATTGAACGCCTGCACCACCCGGTCCACAATCCGGGCAATCTGCGGTACGGCCTGACGAACGGCCAGCGCCACCCGCTGATCCTCATCATTAATCTGGTACAGCATCGCCTCCGTCGGCAGCAGATCAATCTCCGAGGTGCGATCGTTAATCTGCTCGGTCGGAACGAGGCTATAAAGGTCTACGCTTTGATGAGACATTCGGCCTGGGCCACTTCCTGCTGATAGAATGCCGTGACTTTATTCAGCGTTCGCATCACCGCGGCGTACTGCTCTAAATTAAGGCTTTGCGCCCCATCGGAGAGCGCCTTGTCAGGGTCGTAATGCACTTCCAGCATCAGTCCATGGGCTCCGGCGAAAACCGCCGCGTTAGCCATCGGCGGCACCAGGTAACGATGCCCGGTCGCATGGCTGGGATCCACGATCACCGGCAGATGGCTCAGGCGTTTTAATACCGGCACAATAGCCAGATCCAGCACATTTCGGGTAAAGGTGGAATCATACCCGCGGATGCCGCGCTCACAAAGAATGACCTGCTCGTTCCCCTGATACAGGATATGCTCTGCCGCCAGCAAAAATTCGCGAACCGTGGCGCTCATGCCGCGCTTTAGCATAACAGGTTTGTTTTGACGACCCACGGCCTTAAGCAACTTGAAGTTTTGCATATTTCGGGTGCCCACCTGCAAGATATCGGCATATTGCGCAACAAGCGGCACCTCCTGACTGTCCATCACTTCGGTGACGACCAGCAGCCCGGTCTTATCCCGAACATCAGCCAACTGCCTTAACCCTTCCTCTTCCAACCCCTGAAAATCGTAAGGGCTGGTGCGCGGCTTAAAGGCCCCGCCCCGCAGGAACTGCGCTCCGGATTGCTTGACGACCTCCGCAATCCGCAAAAGATGATCCGGGTTTTCCTCAATGCTGCACGGCCCGGCCATCACGGCAAAATTATGGTTGCCGCCAATCTTCACACCATTATCAAATGTAATAACCGTATCGTGCGGGTGGGTTTCCCGACTGGCCATTTTGTAAGGTTCCCGTATTGGTAAAATCTGTTTCACGCCGTCCATCGATTCCAAGGATTCCGTCTCAATCAAACGCTTGTCGCCAATGGCCGCAATCACGGTCATCACATCCCCCTGGTTCAGGATGGTTTTAAAACCCAGTTCCTGTAACCGGGAATCCACCGTCTTTATCTGTTTATCAGTCGCATCGGCATTCATTACGATAATCAAGGTTCAGATTCCTTCCTTCATTCGCATCAGGGGCATTAATGACTCATCATACTCTGAAACGGCGGGAGCCATCAACTTGGGTTACGGTTTTTGCGCAAAAATAACAGGCTTGGAAACATAATCCCTTGTCTGCCCGTCCTTCAATTTTATAAATGCCCTTTATAATGGTGTAAGGAGTTGTCCTGATTGGACGTGGATAGTAGGAGAGACGGTTTGTCCGTTTTAGCGGTAATACCGGCGCGCTTTGCGTCTTCACGATTCCCTGGAAAGCCCCTGGCGGATATTGCGGGCAAGCCCATGATCCAGCGTGTGGTTGAGCAGGCAAAAAAAGTTCCTGGTTTTACCGATGTCATCGTTGCAACGGATGACGATCGCATTGCCGATGTGGTGCAATCCTTTGGCGGATGTGTTGAAATGACGCGCCCCGATCACCCTTCCGGCACGGACAGGGTGTGGGAAGTGGCGCAGAAATATGAAAACCACGACTATATCTTCAATATCCAGGGCGATGAGCCGTTAATCAATCCCCTTTATCTGGAGGAAGCTGTTACGTTTTTAAAGTTTCATCATGGCGATGTCGATATCGTTACTCTCAAGGTTAAACTCCGCCGTGCGGATGAAATTGAGGATAACAACGTGGTCAAGGTCGTGACGGCAGAAAACGGAAAAGCCCTTTATTTTTCCCGTGCCCCCATTCCGCATGTGCGGGATACGGCCGATCTTGAAGCGGATCCGATGCCGTATTACAAGCATATCGGGGTCTACGGTTTTAAGCGCCAGGCCCTGCAAAACTTTGTCAGCCTGCCGGTTTCGCCATTAGAGCGGCTGGAGAAGCTGGAGCAACTGCGGGCGCTGGAGGCAGGTTACACCATCGTGGCCTTGCCGGTACAAGAGGCCCCGATTGGCGTGGATACGCCGGAAGACCTGAACCGCATCAACCAGATTTTTGCAACACAACAATTGTCCTAATGTGGAGGCTCTCTCGATGAAACTCAACCGTTTTTTGGCTTTGCATATCGGCCTCATCGGTCTGCTTTGCACCACACCCGCTTTTGCTACTGCCGTGCTGGAAGGGGATGAAAACAACGGCTTCGGCCAATACAATATCCAGCTGATTGAAGGGGATGAACTGAAAAAGCCCCCCATTCCCAAATTGCAGGGCAGCGTGGAAACCAATGAATATGTCGCCAGCACGGCTGCAAGCCCCGTTTTGTACAGCCATCCAGGGCAGCAATCCAATATCCCCTCACTCATCTACAAGTACAACCGCAACCTGGATCCTGGCCAGGTCATCCGGATTTCCCAGGGCATTCATCATTACAGCCGCACCTACGGCATCGATCCACGTTTGGTGGCATGCCTGGTTGCAGTAGAATCCTCCTTCCGTCCTGCGGCCATTTCCAGCTCCGGCGCAATCGGCCTGGGGCAGCTCAAGCCGGAAACCGCCAAGTGGCTCGGCGTGATGGATCCGTACGATCCGATTGACAACCTGAGCGGCGTCGCCAAGTATCTTTCCTACCTGCTAAACCGCTACAACGGCAGCGTGCAGCATGCACTTGCCGCCTACTTTCAGGGGCAAGGCACCATTGATAAGCGTGGCATCGATCAAGGGGCGCAACGCTATATCAGTAAGGTCAACGAAGTCTTTACCCGGTATTTCTAAAAATAAGGCTTTAAACGGTTCACCGATTTAAGCTCCTGGAGAGCCGTATTTGCGTTGCGTGCCGCTATTGATGATGACGTAGACAAAAAGAAAAGGACAGTGCCTTTTCGGAGGTAAAGCCCATATCGTCTTCGCACTGTCCTGTTGTATTGTCAGTCAAACTAAAAATCTATTGAGAATCATTCTCGATTACATGAATTAGTGTACAGTAATTGAGAAAGGTTTGCAATAAGAAGTTTGAGAATTATTTTCAATAAGCGGAAGAAGCAGGAGGAGCCGCAATCTTGGACTGTAACATGTTCAGGTGGCTCTCAACTTGTCCTCGGCTTGGGTCATTGCCGGGCGCTTTTTCCAAAAACGTTTGGTAAGTGCCTAAGGCGCTCTGATAGGCTTCCTGTCCCTTGCTTCTAGCGTCCTCCTTGGAGAGGGCCTTAACGGATTCGGGCATATTCAGACCTTCCAGCTCCTTGGGGTCGGTGATGTTGGCATACTGCATCAGTTGATCGCCCTGGGACTCGTAGGTAAAGGCCAAGGTGTACAAGGCATTGGCCTGGTTGGGCGAAATCTCCAGCGCCTGTTTAAGGTGGTTGATAGCGGGTTCCCAGCGCTGGGCTTCCGAGTACAAAATGCCCAGGTTGTATTGCACCTGGTAGGAATCCGGGGCGATATCGGCAGCGGCTTCCAACCGACAGATGGCTTCCTGGGGCTGGTTGGCATTCTTAAATTCCGCTGCGCGCTCCACCAGCTTGGCCACGGCCGGTTGATACACTGCGGCTTTTTCGGAACAGCCGGTTAGCACGAGCATCACCAGCGCCATCAGGCAGAGCAGGGCAAAGGCATACTCCTTCCACTCCGGGAAAGCAGCGGCTTGGAAACGGGATAAATTCGATTTGAATTTCATACAGACCCCATAGTTGGAATAACATCGGTTTTGTATCAACATGATACGCAACGCCTTGACGCTTGACATGGTATGACAAAGGCAAAGGATTCAATATAACTGTAAACCTTTATGGCCGACTTTTTTGAATATTACTGCGATAGTTGCGATAAGCCCTTTTGCGAACGCATCCACGTAATGAACCTGGTGCTGAATAACGTGGAAGAAGAGTTTTGCCTGGAATGCCTCGCCCAAAATGAAGGGCTGGCTGGGGAGGCCTTTTACCAGTGGATACTGGATTACGTGGAAGCAAGAGAGTGCTTTAAAACCCCGTGGGACAATTTTAAATTTGCGCTTTGCCCCCGCATTGCGGATAAAAGCTGCTTCTGCAAGGTGACGTCATGACAGCGATGGAAGCCCAGGATTTTCGGAAAACCAAGTGCCCGTTAAATTTTGTTAAAACGCGGCTGGCGCTGGAAAAAATCCCGGTGGGCGAGGTGCTGGAAGTGTGGATTGATGGCGCTTCCGAGTCCGTGATGAATATTCCCAAAAGCATCGCGGCCGAAGGGCATGAGGTGATTGCACAAGATCGCCACCCGGAGGACGTTGACGCAGTGCGGTTGTGGATTCGGCGGTTAAAATAACAGGCGGAACAGAAGGAAACGCTTATTTAACCGCTCAGAGAACTTGTTGAGGTTTTGGGACGTCGAGCGCGTTTCTTCCAGAATGTCGCGGATCGCGTCCTTATCATTGGTCACCCCTTCCAGGTTTTCCATAATGCCGGAGAGGCGGGACAAGGACGTATTCAGGGAGGTCATGGACTCATTCAGGCGGCCTTGCAGGTCATTATCCACCGCGGTGGCGCGAAGGTACTGCATCAGTTCCGCCGAGTTTTTAGAGGCCAGCTGGGCATCATTCAGAATTACGTCCAGCTTGGGATCGTTCAGCAAGGCAGACAGCGCTTCGGAGGATTGGTCGATGGATTTGACCGTGCGCTGGATGTTGGCTTTCAACTGGGGATCGCCCACAATCTCATTAATGTTATCGCTCACGGCAACCACGCTGGTCGTCAGGTGCTGGGTGGAAGCCACCAGGCTGTGGATATCCTGGGACGTAGCGGTGAGCATCGAGTTGGTTTGCTTCAGTACGCTGGTGGCTTGGGCCGTCAGTTGCTCGGAGTTCTTGATGGTGCCTTGCAAGGTCAGGATGGTTTCATCCGATAAAAGCTGGTTAATCTTGTCGTTGGTCAGTTTCAACGATTCCGCCGAGGCCAGCTGGGTTTCCAGGAACTCCTTCAGCCGAAGCGGGTTTTCAACCGTAAAATACGCTTCCGGCGGCGGGGCCGGCTCAAGCACCGATTCCGGATCCAGCAGCACCAGGTAAGGGCTCCCAGCATTGGGATCTTTGCTGATGACCTGGAACTGGGTCTGATCCGGCGGCAGGTATCCCGGCCGATCGATGGTATAGCTGATACGGTGGTGAAAAATCTTTTTGCCGGTAACGCTCAAGTCTTCTTCGGAATTAACATGCAGCACTTTTCCAACCTGCACCAACCCATCGCGAAACGCGACCATTATCCGTGTTCCTGTATTGATGACCGGATCGGAGACGGGGGTGGTAATTTCAAAGCGGCGCGCGCGCGGCGGGGTAATTTCGATAAACTTTTCGCCGATTAAACCGGATTGCTCCAGAGACACCAGCGATCCCTTGGGCACTTTGACGCCTTCTTCCGTAACTGTAAACAGCACCCTCACGCGATAGCGCTTCTTGTCGGTCACAACGGGCTCCACCTGGTCGACAAAGCCAACCCGAATCCCCATCATCTGCACGGGTGCGCCTTGCCGAAGGCCATCCACATCCCGAAAAGACACTTCGTAGCTGATACCACCGCCTAAGCCACGACCACGGAGCCAGATAACGGTGGTGATTAATACAGCCAGGGAGACGATTGTCAGAAGGCCGACCTTGACGGTTGCCGCACGTTGGTTCATTTCAAAAGCCAGTTCTCATGTTTATGCTCTATTATATGCCGAGTCTTTCCGAGAGAGAAGAGGCCGGCCCAATTGCACCAGGTAGGCGATGGCTGTTCCAGGCCCGCAATACTTGCCCTTCCTGGCCTTGAAACAACAAAGCGTACCAAAAACAGATTTTTGCAACGAGGGTTTCAACCAGGGCTTCCGTGGAAAACCGGCAAAAAGCTTCCGGCCCCAGCAGTTCCTCAAGGGAAATAGCCTGATGAACAGCCCGATCAAAATCACGCGCAATATGATGCGTGTTAATGCCAATCCCGGTAATAATGGCCGTTAATCCTTGGGATTGCTGGAGTTCACTCTCCACAAGGATGCCGCCCAGCTTGCAGCCGTTCACATAAATATCGTTAATGGGTTTAAGCTGTGCCGAAATGCCTGTGACCAAAGCCAAGGCCTCCACGCAGGCCACCCCGGCAGCCAAGGTATACAGCGGGCTCACTTCAAAACCGGGCTTATCCAAGGGGCGATGCACGACCGAAAGATAAATCCCGGCATTGTCAGGCGAAGCCCAAGCCCGTCCCTGGGTTCCACGCCCTGCTGTTTGATGGGACGCCACCACGTAAGCCGTTCCCTGGATGCGGCCAGCCTGTATCAGTCGCTTGGCTTCATCCTGGGTGGAATCTACGGTATCCAGCCAGAACCCTTGCGGCAAATCCATCATGAGCAGAGGCTGGCGCCGGTTTCCATGTTGGCCATTAACCGCTGAAGCTGCTTGCTGGGCAAGCGCCGCCCCAGCACACCCTGCATAAATGCAGAAGCTTCCGCCAGTTTGCCCAGGTTTACGCCGGTTTCAACACCCATCCGGGTTAACAGGTATACCAGGTCTTCGGTCGCCAAATTGCCGGAAGCGCCGGGCGCATAAGGGCAACCGCCCAAACCACCTGCAGAGGCGTCGAAAGTGGTAACGCCCATTTCCAACCCAGCAACGACATTGGCCAAGGCGGTTCCATAGGTATCGTGGAAGTGCAGGGCCAGCTTGTCCGCCGGGTGATGGGTTAATAGCAGATCCATGGTTCGTTTGACATCCGTCGGGACAGCGGCGCCAATGGTATCCCCAAGTGAAATCTCATCCACGCCCATCCCTGCCAGGGCCTGGACGACCGGAAGGACTTGCTCAGGCGCAATATCCCCTTCATATGGGCAAACCCAGCAGGTGGAAACATAAGCCCGAACGCTCATGCCTAAAGCCAATCCCCCTTCAATCACAGGGCGAAACGTGTCCAGCGACTCCTTGATCGTCATATTGATGTTTTTTTGCGTAAAGGTCTCGGATGCGGCCGTAAAGACGGCAATGCGTTGAATGCCAGTCTCCTGCGCGCGCTCCAGGCCTTTCATATTCGGAACCAATGCCGAATACGTCACGCCGGGATGAGGCTGCAAGGAGCGAATCAGGTCTGCGGCGTCGGCCAGTTGCGGAATCCGCTTGGGATGCACAAACGAGGTCACTTCAATCTGCTGGAGGCCGCTTGCAACCAGAAGGTGGATAAAGCGGCGTTTATCCTCGGTTGAAATCGCTTCAGGCTCATTTTGCAGGCCATCACGTGGGCCGACTTCAACAATCCTGGCCTGTTTGGGCAAAATCGTCATGCGTCCTCCGGGGCCATTTGCACCAGGATGGCATTCATCTCCACCATTTGTCCCGGCTGGCACTGAATCGCCTTGATTACCCCTTTTCCTGGCGTTGTTAAGGTCATTTCCATTTTCATCGACTCCATGATGACCACGGGCGTATTCGCTTCCACCGTTTGCCCGGCTTCCACCAGCACTTTGAGAATGGATCCCGGCATCGGGGCTTTGATATCCCCGGCATGCTGGCCGCGCTTCGCACCAACCTGCTGCCGCCCGGACTGCGCCGTTGGGGCCGTGAGATGATAAACCCTGCCCTCGATCCAAAGCTGGACCTCTTCTCCATTTTGCCAGATGAAATACGGAATGACCGCACCGGTTTCCGGTTCATACAGCCAGGGCTGCTCGCCAGCACGGGCCTGAAAAACAAAGTGACGCGCGCCAACGTCAACCCGAATCCCGTCTTGATCGGACGAAACCTGAAGTTTCACATGGGATTCGGTTCCAGCGAGTTGCAATGTCTTCTCCGCCATTAAGCTCCCCCTCTCCAAGCACCGGCAAGTAACCAGGGGTTTTGCAGGGTTGACTGCTCCCCGGCAACTGTTTGTTGCCGAGCGGGCTGAGCCTGGGTCAAGGCGGCCGCGGCAATCGCCAGGAGATGGTCTCTATCTGCCGGCTCAGGCTTTAACGTTTGCGGAGGGAAATGCTCCAGGAAATGCGTGTCAAACGCACCAGACCGGAAAACCTCATGACGCATAATATCCTGGAGTAAGCCCGCATTGGTTTTTACCCCCAACACGGGGTAATGAGCCAGCGCCCACTGCATTTTCTCAATGGCTTCGCTGCGGGAGCCTGCCCATACAATCAGCTTGGACAACATCGGGTCGTAATAAGTGGACACGTCCTGCCCTTGGCAAAAGCCGCCATCCACCCGAACGCCGGGGCCAACCGGCTCGCGGTAAACCTGCAATTTTCCCGTGGAGGGCAAAAACTGGTTATCGGGATCCTCGGCATAGAGACGGCACTCAATGGCATGGCCGCTTTGCGATAGATCCGCCTGGGTAAAGGGAATAGGGTTTCCCATTGCCACCAGCAGTTGAAGCCGAACCAGGTCCATCTGGGTCACTTCCTCTGTTACCGGATGCTCCACCTGTAGCCGGGTATTCACCTCCAGGAAATAAAAACTGCCAGAGGCGTCCAGGATGAACTCAACCGTGCCGGCGTTGGTATAGCCGATTGCCTGGGCCGCCTTCACCGCGGCTTCGCCCATTTTGGCCCGTAAGGACG
This sequence comes from uncultured cyanobacterium, assembly GCA_937922745.1. Classification (GTDB taxonomy): domain Bacteria; phylum Cyanobacteriota; class Vampirovibrionia; order Vampirovibrionales; family JAGQHJ01; genus CALAJO01. The sequence continues at coordinate 4,546 of CALAJO010000093.1, read as the reverse complement.
GTGTTAGGGCAGGTGAAGGGGATTCCTCGATAATTTTCTGATGGCGGCGCTGGATGGAACATTCGCGCTCGAAAAGATGCACCACATTGCCGTGTGTATCCCCGAAGATTTGAAACTCGATATGGCGAGGACGCGTCACATACTTTTCCAGGAAAATTCGGGCGTCACCAAACGCCTTTTGGGCCTCACGAGAAGCGGACTCGACGGAGGTTGCCAGTTGATCGGCGCGTTCGACCAGGCGCATGCCTTTCCCCCCGCCACCGGCCGCAGCCTTAATCAGGACCGGGTAGCCTATGGCCTCCGCAGCGGCGGTGATTTCCGTCAGGTTGTCTGCTTCGCCCGTCCAACCGGGGACAACCGGCACATCGGCGGCTTCCATGGTTTGTTTTGCAATGATTTTGTCCCCCATGGAGGCAATCACATCCGCCGTAGGGCCAATAAAGACGATACCCGCATCCTGGCAGGCACGGGCAAAGCCTGCATTTTCCGAGAGGAAGCCGTAGCCGGGATGGATGGCATCCACCTCCGCGCCACGGGCCACGTCCAGGATCTTATGGATATCCAGGTAGCTTTCCCCCGGGGTTTTACCGCCCAAGGGGTAGGCCTCGTCCGCCGCGAGGACGTGAGGGGCACTTGCATCCACCTCGGAGTAGATTGCCACAGAACGGATCCCCATTTCCTGTAGCGTCTTGGTAATGCGGACGGCAATCTCGCCGCGATTGGCAATCAGGACTTTACGAAACATGGGCGCCTTGCTCCGCAATGATCCATTGGCTTGGGCGTTTTTCCAGGAAGGCGCGCATGCCCTCTTGCCCTTCCTCGCTAATACGGCGCTCGGCAATGCGATGTGTGGCCAAAGTAATCGCGGCATCCTTGTTCACGCCGCTCACTTCCCGAATCAGCTTTTTGCAGAGGCTCACCGCCTCCGGCCCGTTTTGGAGGAACTGCCCAACCCAGCGCTGAATCTGTTCATCCATGGCCTCAACCGTGGATTCGACGGCTGAAACCAGGCCGAACCGATACGCTTCTGCCGCGCTAAAGCGCTCCGCGGTTATAAAATATCGCCGCGCCTGGGCAACCGGCATTTTTTGCAACACAAAGGGCGAAATCACCGCGGGAAGCAACCCAAGTTTAACTTCGCTGAGGCAGAACGTTGCGGATTCCAACGCCACGGTCAAGTCACAGACGCTAGCAAGGCCGACGCCGCCACCAAAGGCAGGCCCATGGATGCGCCCGATGACCGGCTTGGGGCATTCGTCAATCGTCCTTAGCATCTCAGCCAACTTGCGGGCGTCTTCAATATTCTCATCGTAGCTGTAAGCCAGCATGGACTTCATCCAGTTCAAGTCGGCCCCGGCACAGAAGGATTTGCCTTCCGCCGCCAGGATAATGGCCCGGATATTGGCGTTTTCGCCGAGCGATTGGAACGCCTGGGCCAGTTCTGCAATCATCTGGTCGTTAAAGGCATTGTGGAGTTCTGGCCGGGCCAGTGTAACCGTCGCCAGATGGGCGTTTTGTTCAATCTGAATAAATGACATGCCGTATTTTCCTCCTACATCCGGAAGACGCCATGCTCACGCGCCGGGAAGGGTGCGTTAAGCGAAGATGCAATCCCTAAGGCCAACACCATGCGGGTATCGGCAGGGTCGATAATGCCATCATCCCAAAGGCGCGCCGTACTGTAATAGGCGTTTCCCTCGTGGGCGTATTTATCCAGGATGGGCTGCTTGAAGCTCTCTTCCGCCTCCGGAGCCATCGGCGGATCCCCTTTGGCAGCACGCTGATCTTTCTTGACGGTGAGAAGCACATTGGCGGCCTGCTCCCCGCCCATCACGGAAATTTTGGCATTCGGCCACATCCACAATTGGCGCGGCCCAAAAGCCCGGCCGCACATCCCATAATTCCCTGCGCCGTAAGAGCCGCCAATAATAACCGTGAACTTCGGCACAGCCGCATTGGAAACCGCCTGGACCATTTTGGCCCCATCCTTGGCGATGCCGCCGGATTCAAACTGCCGCCCGACCATAAACCCGGTAATATTCTGCAAAAAGACCAGTGGAATGCCACGCTGGCTGCAAAGCTCAACAAAGTGGGCCGCCTTCACGGCACTTTCCGAGAAAAGGACGCCATTGTTTCCGATGATTCCCACCGGGTAACCCCAGATACGCGCAAACCCGCAGACCAAAGTGGTGCCGTACAATGCCTTAAACTCGTGAAACTCACTGCCATCAACCAGGCGCGCAATAATTTCCCGCACGTCATACGGCTTGCGAATGTCTTTCTGAATAATTCCGTAGATTTCCTTCGGGTCGTAGAGCGGTTCCCGTACCGCGCGGATGTCCAGCTTGTGCTTTTGCGTCCGGTTCAGGTTCTCCAGGATATTGCGCGTGATGGCCAAGGCATCCGCGTCATTCTCGGCATAATGGTCGGTTACGCCGGATGTGCGGCAATGGACGTCGGCACCGCCCAGGTCCTCCGCAGAGACTTCCTCACCGGTCGCAGCCTTAACCAGCGGCGGCCCACCCAGGAAAATGGTTCCCTGCTGCCGGACGATGACGGACTCATCGCTCATTGCCGGGACGTAAGCGCCACCGGCCGTACACGACCCCATGACGACTGAAATCTGGGGGATATTGAGGGCCGACATGCGGGCCTGGTTAAAGAAAATGCGCCCAAAATGCTCCTTATCGGGAAAAACATCGGCCTGAAGCGGGAGGAAGGCCCCACCGGAATCGACCAGGTAAACGCAGGGCAAATGATTTTCCAGGGCAATTTCCTGGGCCCGAAGGTGCTTTTTAACCGTCAGCGGATAATATGTCCCGCCTTTGACCGTGGCGTCGTTGGCAATTACCAGTACTTCCTGGCCATGAACCACGCCAATCCCGGTGACGATGCCTGCGCCAGGGGCATCATTGTCATACATATCCCAAGCGGCCAGCGTGCTAAACTCCAGAAAAGGCGTATCCGGATCGACCAGAGCCTCGATCCGTTCGCGGGCGAGTAGCTTACCCCGCTTTTTATGCCGGTTAACGGCGTCTTCGCCGCCGCCCCGATAAACCTGGGCTGTCCGCTCCTGGAGTTCCCGCACCTGATCCTGCATAAAGGCCCTATTTTCCTGAAATACCGGATCGGCTGTATTTACTTGCGTGGAAAGAATATCCATTGCTGCCTATCTACCCCAAAATACGAAATTACATTGAAATATAGACACATCTTTTTTTAAAGAGATGTAAACAATTTTTTATCCCAACAGTTTTCTCATCTTTTCTCTAATGTGGTAGGAACTGTTGTCAGCCGCGCTAGTTTTTCCTTTAGCGCTTGCCTGGTTGCCAGGACAATCGGGCTCGCAAAGCTGGAGTTCAGTTTTCTAACCCGGTTTTATTATCCACAGCGGCAAAACATGGGTTTAAAATCCGAGAAAAAACTGGAAGAGCAAAAGCAGTTATTTGCTTCAATGTGAATTCAAGAAGATGACTTGCAGGCAACTGTTTTAAACTCTTAACTTCGCACGCGGTAAATTACACATTAGTACTGGCATTGATGTTAATTTTTGTGAACGCATGATTTAAATTTGTCAATCCTCGATATTCAGATCCTTATTAAAGAAGTGTGTTCGTGTTATAGGAGATTATTACATCGTGCGTATGCATTCCATTTCAGCAATCCAATCTAGGCCTATGTCGACAGCAAGGTTCAGCGGTCAATTTACTTACCTTGCGTCCATAACACCTGGTAAATCAATTTATTTAGAGGGATCACCGGCCCCATTTTATCGTGCCGGCAGCAGTGTCCTTGCACCGCCTGAGCTGATTCCAAATGGCACTAAATGGAGTTATCCAACAAAATTGAACCAGCAACTCAATTTTGTTGGGAGTGTTCAGATAGGTTCTGAAACCAAGCCAGCTTACCAAATTGGCCCGCCGAATATTGAGCCAACCCATTATGTCAAGGTTCGGACAGCCCCAGATAGTGTGGATTCTGTAAATGGGATACCCGGCGGATCGGAAGTATACTTTCTGTTTCATGTTGAAAGAAGTTCTTTGACACAAAAATTTCTACCTTTGACAGATGCATTTCTACAAGTAATTTAGATAGCTTTTGCTTGATTCCAAAGCGCATCCAGCGCTTCAAAGGGTTGCTCGCATAATGGCTTCTCACTCATGGCCTCCATGGCGCGGTACCGGCGCATAAACTTGTTGGTTGCCCGTGCCAGCGCCACTTCAGGGTCAATCTCGTTGTAGCGCGCGAGATTGACTGTGGCAAAGAGAATATCGCCCAGCTCATCCTCCAGCCGCTCGAACGGGGCCTGGGCTTCCAGTTCCTGGCGAAATTCCTCGTATTCCGACATCACGCAAGCCCAGAGCGACTCGAAGTCCGGCCACTCAAAACCTTCTTTCACAGCCCGTTTGGAAACTTTCAGGGCGCGGCTCAAAGCCGGCATCCCTTCAGAAATGTCGTCCATGGCGCTTTTTGGCGCTTCATCCCCCTTTTCTGCCGCTTTCAGTTTCTGCCAGTTTTCCGTCACCGCCTCGGCAGAGTCGATTTT